>CALLZZ010000201.1 GCA_937858235.1 uncultured Clostridia bacterium | reverse complement strand
GCGTTTCCAGTTGGATGAGAATTTCCTGCCAGGACACATTCTTGAGGATGGGGTACAACTTGGCTATGTGTCCTGGCAGGAAATTCTCATCCAACTGGAAACGCACACCATTGATGATCGTTTTCGCCGGTTGATTTTGGCCGATGTGATTGCACTGCTGAAAAAGAAAGGGTTTGAGCGTTTTCAAAGTTTTGAAATCAGCAGCAATGCTTCAATCTGCGCGGATGATTATTATTGTTATGAGTACTTTCCTGACAGAAGTTTTAATTTTCAATTGATTGATCAAGTCGATGGAGGCGCCTATTATGAATACAGGTGAAAATATTAGAAACTCTATTTTGGTTCTGTATAAGACCTACGAAAGCGTCAGTAAGTTAATGGAACAGTGTAAAACGATAGCAGAGGAAAATGGTTATATCGTGTCAACGGATAAATTCCTGCGCTGGAAATCCGACAACAATTCGGATGGCTTTCTCCTGAACAGCTTTATTTTACTCTTCCAGAAACTCTCTGATAAAGAGTGTGACAGTGGAAACAATTGGAGGGATGGACCGGTATACACCCTTGAGATCTTTCTTGGCAGCAATGCAGAACCAGATGCGCTCCCACAATTGCTGGTTTCTAAGTTAGAATATGCCGATATTAACCAATGGTCAGAGGGATGTTCCCCGACAAATCACTGGATTTTTTATCACCCGGTCCATAAAAAAGCAGGCCTATTTAACGAAAGCGAAGCCAAAATCCAAAATATCACTGTTGTACTCCCAAACTCGGAGGAAACATCGAAAAAATACTGGGGAATCAAAAGGGCTCTGACTATATCTTTCCAGCTTACCGATATTACCTCCGACAATTTGACGAGTAGTGTTTTTGATACGTTTAATCGACTATCCGAAGTAGGATAGAGTACAGAGTTACATGGTTTTTGGCGTACGTATGCCTGGAACTATCTAAATGTACAACCAAGGTGCATGTTTCTTTTGCCGGATATTTGGATCTGCTCGTAGGAACGAAAAGGGAAGCCCAGGAGCTGGTGGCTCCTGGGTGTTGAGTGCGCCAACCAGTTGTCAGAGCAACATAAAGAGAGAGACATGGGTTATCCCGGTGCCTCTTTTTGTTTTGTGCTAAATTCTCCAAAAAATAAATGCACAAATACTGCACAAATGTAGAAATGAAATCTTTGAAACCGTTGCGGCGCAACATATTTCATTCAAGCATATGCAGATTCCGGTTCTGAAGGCTGGGGGTTCGAGTCCCTTCGGGCGTACCAAATGACCACTCATAATCGTTAAGATTTTGAGTGGTTTCTTTCTGTTTTCATGTAAAAACAAGGGAGGAAAGTTGTTCGCAATCAAAATGCACGAATTGTATACCACAAGTTTTACCCCTTACAGGTCAGAAACGGTTTTGATTAGGTTCTCCATCCTATTTTGGGTGTCCTTTTTCATGGCGTTGCTTACGGATGCGTAAACGTCCATTGTAAATGCGCTGGAGTAGTGCCCCAGTTGCTCCTGAACAACTTTGATCGAGCATCCAGCTTGCAACTCCATGATTGCACAGCTGTGCCGCAGATCGTGAAATCTCGTCTCGGGCATCTCAATCGACGCAACGATCCGCTTGAAGTGCCGATACACTAGGAGGTCGTGCTTGAGATGATCACCCAGTTCGTCTGTAAAAACAAGCCCGCTGTCGTTTTTCCACATTTCTCCGGCCTGCCGCTGTCTTTGTGCTCTTGATGTCGCGTTTGCCGCTCTCTTTTGCCTTTGTGACGTGGATGATAGCGCTTTTAAGTCTATGTCCTTCTACTGCGACGCTACGGCTTCGCCGGGACGTAGTCCGCAGTACGGCATAATCAGCACAAACAGGTTGCGTTATGCTCACCGCGTTCAGCCGCCGCCAGAATAATGGAACGCTCCCGGTCTGCTATGCTCCGGTGTGTGCCTTTAGTAGTTTTTGGCAACACAAGATTAACGACAGGATCACGATTGATAATCCCTGCAGATACATCCGACTAAACATGGCATGGATAACCATACGCAACTTTGACATATGGGAAAAGCTGTGACCACGTTCATCGTTTAGTATCCGCTGGGGGTGTGGCTCCCGCACGCCTTTCATTTTCATACGCCCGATTGCGGGCAGTATATAGCCATCCAGCTTGTTACGGTAGGTGGTAAAAGGCTTATCCGACATATTGCCTTGCTTGTAAGTCCCAAGCCATATCTCAGACCAGTATTCCACGGTGGAATGTTGGTTGACCATCAGCGATCCGTCTGCAAGCTACTGTAGCATCTTGCCGTACTTGATCATCAGTTCCTTTTCGGTTGCCGCGCTGATTTTGTCAATTTCTATTTTCTACGGGTCAAGCATGGTGTATGAGGAAGAAAGTGGCACAATAAGCTTAGGCTATTGGTTGTTCCACTTTTAACGAGAACGGTTTCATGATAAACTGTCATTGCAAGAATGGGCGCAAACTGCCATGCGGAAAAGCTATCTAGCATTACGGTTGAGGGCTTGCTTTTGGATGTGTGTCAACTGCTTTATTTGCCATTCTCGTCGCATGGCCTCTTCTTTTGTAGGGAAGGTTTCAAAATAGTACAGCTCTATCGGGCGACGGGAGCGGGTATATTTCGCGCCAGTACCGGAGTTATGTGCGGTGAGCCGCCTTTCCAGATGGTTAGTCCATCCGGTGTAGAAGGTGCCATCAGCACACTTTAAAACATAGGTGTAATTCATAGCGGCAGCGGTCTATTTTGGAAACGTAGTCGTCTTATTTGGACGACGGTAATGTTCCAGCAGTTGTTCAATTTCCGCATTGACTTGATCAACTTCCTTTTTAAAGGCGCGGGCAGAGATTCGGGTGGCATGATTGCCCAAAATGATCAGTTGGACTGTGTAGTCGGATGTTGCTACACGCACCCGGCACTTTTTTCCTAGCTGATAGGATACCTTTTCAATGTAGGTATCTGCGGTTTCTGCTTCTTTGGTATATACCACGTCGATGTTGTGATGACGCTCTACAGTGCGAGTACCGCCCTTGACCTTGTAGGCATCAAAGACTACGATGACGCGGCATTTTCGGTAGCCCTGATAATTGCAGAGCATATTGATGAGGCTTTCTCGGGCGGCATTGAGATTTTGTTTTGCCAGTGTCTTCAGTTCATCCCACGCGAAGATGATATTGTATCCGTCCACCAGAAGGAATTCTTCGACCCGATGAAATTCCTTTAATGAGACTGTCTTTAATTCTTTGGGGCGATGGGGCGGCCGTTGCGGCTCCAATCCTCGTGGCTTAATTGCACCGTATGTGCGTTCAAAAATCTCCAATAATTCCTGATCCTGTACCTCAGGACTGTTATCTGACCGTGCAGGCCGAGCAAAATTCGATTCCGGCTCCGGTTCTGTATCAAAGCGAAGCACGCTGTCCACGTCCATATGAGATTCTACCTCATCCCATTTTACAATCACACCGGCTCCGTGAGAGCAAAAAACGGAGTCAGCGGGGTTGTCTAAATCGCTGTCCGCATTGTACCCGATAGCAGAGATAACCTTTTCCTGATTGTGACAGGGCTGATAGCCCTGAAGCCGAAGAAAGAGACGACCGTGTCCTTTGGTATAGACATTTACTTCCATGGGATAGTTGCGCATGGAAGCCACTGGCGCGGCACCAATAAGAACGGAAACAGAATCCAAGGCTTCCGGCCCCTCAAAGGTGCCGTTCATACGTTGAATGTCAGCCATGGCACGTCCAACGTATTCATTGGGGAGCTCTAGCCGAAAGGCGTACCAGGGTTCCAGCAGAATGCTCTGCGCTTTTCTTAAACCCTGACGAATGGCGCGATAGGTCGCCTGGCGGAAGTCGCCGCCTTCGGTGTGCTTAATATGCGCGCGCCCGGTTAGAATGCTGATTTTCATATCCGTGATAGGAGCACCGATTAAAACCCCCAAGTGGGACTTTTCTTCTAAGTGGGTGAGAATGAGCCGCTGCCAGTTAGTATCCAGCACATCCTGACTGCACAGGGTATCAAATACCAGCCCACTCCCTGGGATCCCGGGTTCCAGCAACAGATGTACTTCAGCGTAGTGACGCAGCGGTTCAAAATGGCCTATGCCTTCTACGGGCGCAGCAATGGTCTCTTTGTATACAATGTTGCCGGAGCTGAAACCGACATCTAGTGCGAAGCGATCTGCGATAAGACGCTTAAGCACCTCTAATTGAACCTCGCCCATAAGCTGGAGATGAATTTCCCTCAAATGCTCATTCCACACGATGTGGAGCTGAGGATCCTCATCAGAAAGCTCTTTCAATTTCAGAAATGTGCCATATACGTCTGCTGTTTCCTGCAACAGTAATTGATAGGTCAGTACCGGCTCCAATACGGGGGGTTCCGCTGTGGGTTCCGCACCCAAGCCCTCACCGGGAAAGGTTTTGCTTAGTCCAGTGACGGCGCAGATAGTACCAGTTTCTGCTGTGTTTACAGAGGTGAATTTGGAACCAGAGTAAATGCGAATTTGATCTACCTTCTCCGACCAAATGGTTTCTCCTGTGCCGGAGGCATGGGAAAGCGTGGTTTTCACATTGAGCTGGCCGCCTGTAACTTTTAGCCAGGTCAGGCGTGTTCCTTGATGGTCTCTGGAAATTTTGTACACCTTTGCGCGGAACTCCGAAGGATAACTGGAGCAAAGCGTGTATCGCTCCAGACCATCTAGAAACGCTGCGACACCCTCTAATTTCAGCGCAGAGCCAAAGTAGCAGGGGAATAGGTGACAGTTTTGGATGGACTGTGACAGCTCGGCATCCTGTAGCGATCCATGTTCCAGATAGCAGTTCAACAGTTGTTCGTCACACATGGCTGCCTGTTCAGCAAAAACGTCTGAATCTAGTGCAAGGGAAAAGTCTACGCAGCTGTCATCTAAAAGCCGTTTTAATTCCGCCATGACGGTCTGACGGTTAGTGCCGTCCAGATCTGTTTTATTGACGAAAAGGAAGGTTGGAATTTGGTATCTGCGGAGCAACTGCCACAGGGTCGCTGTGTGACCTTGTACTCCATCGGTACCGCTGATGACTAAAATGGCATAATCCAACACTTGGAGTGTGCGTTCTGTTTCGGCAGAGAAATCCATATGTCCCGGCGTGTCCAGTAAAAACAGTGTCTTTTTCTTCAGGGGCAGCAGTGCTTGCTTGGAGAAAATGGTGATCCCACGTTCCCGTTCCAGCTCATAGGTGTCTAAAAAGGCGTCCTGATGGTCAACACGTCCTAATTTTTGGATGCTGCCGCTGAGGTAGAGCAGCCCTTCTGAGAGTGTGGTTTTACCTGCGTCAACATGGGCGATAATTCCGACCACCAATTTTTTACTGCGTTGTTTCATGGTTGATCCATCCTGTTTTCGGGTTTGTTATGGTCATTTTCTCAGCCTTGGAACCCAGATGCCATAGGCTGGTGCATAGCATAAAGCATACATGAAATGGGAGAAAAAATCAAGGAAAGACAGGTGAAAATGCAACTGAAACCCGGGGTTGAGAGGAGAAGAGAATGGAATGAAAAAGTTTGCAGACCTGCATCCGGCAGTTAGTTTTGTATTTTTTCTTGAGGTTTTGTGTCTGACGATGATCCAGATGCATCCAATCATCTTGGGGATATCTTGCGTACTGGCGTTGTTGAATCTGTGGTCACTGAAAAGAGAGCGAGGGGTTACCGGCCTGAAGTGGAGTATCGGGTTCGCGCTGCTGATTGCGGTTGGAAATGCATTCTTAAATCCGTCTGGCAAAACAGTTTTGTTTACTTATTTAAGTGGGCGCACGTTCACACTGGAATCGCTAATATGTGGAGGTAGCGCAGCACTTCTTTTTACAACGGTAATTCTATGGTTTAACTGTTTTCATGTTGTGATGACGCAGGAGAAAATTCAGTTTCTATTTGGACGGATCATTCCTTCCATGTCGCTGTTGTTCTCCTTAGTACTGCGATTTGTGCCAGAGTTCTTGCGGCAGCTCCGCACACTGACACAAGCGAGAGCTTGTTTGGGATTAGGTGTAGAGCAATGTGAAGGCGGTCGCAAGAAAATTCAGCGGGCGGCGGGGCAGTTAAGTGCATTCCTATCATTAGCACTAGAGCAGGCTATAGTGACGGCTACCTCCATGCGTGGACGTGGATACGGATTACCGGGACGCAAAAGCTACTCGTCGTTTCGTATGGATTGGAAGGATGTGGTTATCTTGTCCGACGTAATTGTACTGGGTGGTTTTGCTTTTGCTGCGATTGTGCTGGGCGGAGGAAACGCGTCTTATTTTCCGACAGTAAAGGTGGCAGGCGGGCAGATGCTTTGGCTTTCTGTGGGAGCAGAACTGTTGTTAATGGTGATACCGTTGCTATGTAACAGCATTGGAAGATATCCGTGGGGATATGGAAAAAGAAGTGGGTTAGAAGAGATGCGATAAAAGAGACGGCAGTACCACACTGCCGTCTTTTTATCTTGGCGCCGAATCGGCATGAAACAACCGTTAGGTGTGAAAGTGTTTGGAGATGCGTTTATGGGTCAGAAAGGCAAGTAAAACACTGCAAAAAGAAACAGCCCCCGAGTAGGGGGCCGCAGTAATAATAATGTGATTGGCAGACCTTTCG
>CALLZZ010000200.1 GCA_937858235.1 uncultured Clostridia bacterium | reverse complement strand
TCCAGACCACGAAAATGTCTCGGCTGGAAATCGCCTATTCAAGTATTTCTTCACGCAGTGGCGCACTTGACTTGACAATTCATCGTGTCTGCGTGAAATCGCAACTGCAATTCATGTCACAGACTTTTAACCGCAGATCATGTGGTCGGACAGTACATTTCTGATGGAGGGCAATGGGTCGACACAAAAAGATTTGCAATCCATCACGAAAAAACGGAAGTCACATTGTTCTAGGAAAGGAGAATTGAAATGGTTGATATTTGGGAATTTTCCCAGGCTGGAAGTGTTCGGATTTGGGCCGTAGATGGGAAATTGTATGAAGGGACCGTCATATGCGTAGATGACGTAGAAGAGATGTGTGACGCAGAAGAGGACGAAATCACGATTGAAACATCAGATGGGAAGTTAATTGGATTTCCGCAAAGCCAGGTTGTTAAAATTGAAAGATTGAAGTGAAATGAAGTTTAATTTGAGCACGAATGAGCTAGCACTGCTGGAAAAGGCAGGAATTACGTTTCACCTAGAAGTGGACATGGAAGATGATGCTGCATTTGAACTGCTGGAGCAAATACACCTATGTGATTGTGTACAAGATACTCGCCTATCTGTATGTACAGCTCAAGTACGGGGATGATGTAAATCCGGATATGCTAAAGGCAGACGGGCGCTTGTTTCAAATCAACGAGCGGTACTGGTTGTCCATCATAGAGAATATGCTTGCGCAGGGATTTATAACAGGGCCGTCAATCGTCCGTGCGTGGGGCGGGCACAAAGAGGCGCTGAGCCTTGAGACGGGCCAGATTACTCCGGCCGGCATTGCCTATCTATGCGGCAACTCGCTTATGGAAAAGGCGAAGCAGTTTCTGAAAGACATCAAGGAAATTACACCATTCATTTGAAAAGCATCCTTCGCAGGGTGCTTTTATGCTGTGTTAAAGGAAGCGGCATAAATATAATTCGTCCATATAATCGGAAGCAAGAGACCACAGTCGAACAGTGGAGCAAAGGTCAGGACGACGAGAAAACCGGCCAGAGTATCACACAGGTAACCTTCCAGATGATGGAGTGCCCAGGAGAGGGCTGCGGAGCCTAGCGCAATGGCCAGTGCTGCTATGCCAGTATCAGCATGGAGAACGAATAGCACAGTTAAGGGAAGCGCGTTGCGAGAGCACCGTGCCTTTTCTGCGCTCACTTGCGGGAGGTGACGGTTATGAGGCAGTACAGGACGTAGGGAGGAATACGAATGGATGCACCGAGAAAGGGACGGCAAACGCCGACACAATCGGTCATCCTCCCCTACACGAAAACACATGGACAGGAGGCTATAGACCTCTACAACACCACCGGGCGCACGGCTCAGGAGTGGCAGGAACTGTTTGTCAAATAACGCTTTTCTGGATACCCGATTTAGAATGCCGTCGATCCGATCCTAGTTTAGCTTCGGCTTTATAGCATTTATTCCAATACCCACGTTTTGATTGATCTGCTTCTGCACCTCTCCACAAATATCCGTCACCAGCTCATAATTTCCTTTGAGCAGCGGTTCAACCACGCTTTTTGCAATATTATAATACATTCTACCATCTGGCAGCACATCTGAACTCAGGTGCTGCAAAAAGAAACCGCGCCAGAAACTACTGGCACGGATAAAATGATGTATGTTGCTGATGTCGCCGCAAGGAGCGGCGAAAATGGTATTGTGCGTGTCAGTAAAGACCATTGCTGCGGAAATTGATGCAATAGAAGATGATGACGAAGACTGGTAATCAGGTTCTGCTTGAGTCGATGAACGGCAGGAATCGATTGTAGACCTGCCGTTCTAACTTTGACAGCAAGAAACATCCGTAGCCACGTTCAACCATGAATTTCTTGTCTCGTGTATACAACGCACGCATACGATCCGTACGAAACTCTGCTGCCTGAACGACTGACCTGGCAGATCTGTTCAATGTTGCTTACTTTCCGGATGTTCAACGCCCATAGGACGCATGCTGGGGTCAACAGGCGCGCCGAAAACTGGTTCGCTTGGGTCTCTTCTGGATTATCAGAATAAGATGGATCTCTGTTGATCGTGGTGAGCAACCCCGGCTTGACGTGCCCAAGAATGATGTGGCCAATTTCGTGGGCAACAGTAAACCGCATGCACTCTGCTGGCAGCGTGTTGTCGTAAAAAATTATTGGGACGTCAAAATACGAAGTTAAACCATCCGTGTGATTCACTTTGTCGCTCTGCCCCAGTTTTTTCAGTAGGTTCGCTCCGCGTTCATACGATATTGTTCTTATACCTAATTGCTTTGCGACAGTAGAAAATGATATGCCCGAAATGCAGAAGCAGTAACGTAAATGTGCAAATGTGATGGAGATGCAGATCAAGAACAAGCATCACCGTATCATCCAGAGAATGTTTTTGGGATGGTATTGGGTAATGTTTAAGTGGATTGTCTTAACTGTTCCAGCGCTCATCGTTAAAATTTTCGCTCCAAAAGAGAAAAAATTAACCTCTGAACAAAAATCTATGTGCGTTTGCCAATCCTGCGGGAATCATTGGGAAGCCTAATGAAAAACCCGCCCCGGTGCTATTAACATCGGGGCGGCAATACTAGGAAGGAGTAATCAAAATGGCAAGCATAGAAAAAATAAAAGATTAAGAAGGTGCAATCACAAGCTACCGTATCGTCGTATCTGGCGGATTCGACTGCAATGGCAGGCTGATCAATCACAAGCTTCCTTGGAATCCAAAGCCTGGGATGACAGCCAGACAAGCGGAAAGGGCACCTCAAGCTGACAGAAATTAGGCCGCAACACCTAAATACACTATACCGAAAGCTCCCGCAGCCTGGACAGCGCGCCGGGGGAGAAAAAGCGACTGCAATCATCGATCTTGACACGCAGCTTGCAGATCACCATATCAGTAGGGCACGGTTAGCAGAGATGGCAAAAATATCTGCAAGCACAGTAACATCCGCGTGCCGTGGGCAAACAATCAGCGCCGAAAAGGCAAAAGCCATTTCAAATGCACTCGGTGATCCAACAGAGACTCTATTTTCAATCCAGCGCGATATGAGGCCGCTGTCTGAACAGAATGTGCGAGAAAACCACGTACTGATATGCGCCATTCTTGCACAGGCAGAAAAAGAAATGCTTGTTCCGTACAACGCAGGAGAAAAGGCGTAGGCGCCGAAGTATGGTCGCAAAGAACCAAATTACTTCCAGTCGGAAACCATAACAGCTATACTGGCGGCGCTGGAATCGGAGCCTTTGAAATGGCAGTTGATCACGCAGTTACTACTTGTCACAGGCTGTCGGCGTGGTGAAATAATGGGGCTACACTGGAGTAAAGCAGATTTTGCTACAGGGCAGGTTAGGATAGACCGTCAACTTTGCTACACGAAGAAAAAGAGCGTTTATGAAACGGACACAAAAACCGGAAATACGCGGTTTGTGCGCCTCCCAGCCGAAACGCTGCTGTTGATGAAACAGTTCCGCGCGGAGCAAGCCGCACTTCAGATCGCAAATGCAGATCGTTGGGAAGGTGGGGACTATGTTTTCACACAGGATGACGGAAGCCATATGAATCAATCCAGCGTGACTGCTTGGCTGACAAAATTCAGCGCAAGACACAGTCTCCCCCATATCAACCCGCACGCCTTTCGCCACTCCGTTGCATCCGTGTTAATTGCAAATGGCACAGACATAGTTACCGTATCAAAGCAGTTAGGACACAGCCGAATATCCACCACGGAAGACGTGTATTCGCACGTGATAGAGGAAGCGAAGGCAAAAGCAAGCGAGACAATCACGGTCGTAATGTTGCGGAGGAAAAACGGTTGATTGTCCCAAATTTATCCCAACAAAAAATTGTAGCCCCACGAAATGCTATGAAAAGCACAAAAAAAGCACCAAAACAAACTTGTTTTGGTGCTTCTCTTGGTACGCGAGAAGGGATTCGAACCCCCGACCTTTTGGTTCGTAGCCAAACACTCTATCCGACTGAGCTACTCGCGCATACCATCAATTTCTGATAGCTCAGTTATAATAGCATAGCCACAAGGGAAATGCAAGTGTTTTTTCATATTTCTTTCAATTTTCTTGGTTTCCCACACTCGCTTCCCTATTTATCTCCTCTTCTTCCCATGCCAGACCAGCTTCCGCGTCTGCGGCTTCACTCATGCTCTGTGCCATGGCAAATTCATCTTGGTCGATTCCATTTTTCAGCTTCTGCTCCTGCCAAGCCTCTTTGCTCACTAGAACCTCCCTGGGTTTAGACCCCTGGAAGGGGCCCACAATTCCATGCTCTTCCATTTGATCTACCAGCCGGGCTGCCCGGGAGTACCCAAGCTTCAGGCGGCGCTGTAACATAGAAACTGACGCCATACCGGTATTGACAATCACCTCTACCGCGTCATCGTACAGCTCATCCTTATCCTGCTCAGACGTAGTAGGCTCATTCCCAAGGTTCTTGCCGCTTTTGCCGCCTTTCTCATTGGCCTGGGCATTGGCTTCCACCTGGCTGATAACCTCATCGTTGTAATCCGCCTCGAAATGTTCCTTAATATATTGGGTGACCGCTGTCACCTCTTCGTCCTCAATCAGACAGCCCTGAACACGCTGGGGCTTTCCGTTACCCAGGGGATAATAGAGCATATCCCCTTTCCCGACCAGTTTTTCTGCTCCGGATGTATCCAAAATGATGCGGGACTCCAGAGAGGATGCTACCGCAAACGCGATACGAGAGGGAATATTCGCCTTCATCAGGCCGGTAATTACATCAGAGGATGGACGCTGGGTGGCGATAATCAGGTGCATCCCTGCCGCACGCCCCATCTGAGCCACGCGACAGATAGATTCTTCCACTTCTTTCGCCGCCACCAGCATCAAGTCAGCCAGCTCGTCAATCACTACAACGATCTGCGGCAACGGCTGCTCTTCCTCATTCTCTTCCTTGCGTACCGCCCGGTTATAGGATTCCAGATCCCGCACATGGTGCTCGGAGAAGAGCCGATACCGCTTCATCATCTCGGTTACCGCCCACTGGAGGGCACCTGCAGCCTTTTTGGGATCCGTCACCACCGGAATCAGCAGATGGGGAATTCCGTTATATATGCTCAGTTCCACCATCTTCGGGTCTACCATAATCAGCCGAACCTCTTCCGGTGTAGCGCGGTAGAGCAGGGAGATAATCAGCGAATTGGTACAGACACTCTTACCGGAACCGGTCGTACCTGCAATCAACATATGGGGCAGTTTAGCAATGTTCCCTACCACACATTTACCGGAAATATCCTTTCCCACTGCAAAAGCCACCTTGGACTTGTGCTGGCGGAAAGGATCGGAGTCAATCACTTCGCGGATGGGAACCGGCACCGAAGTTTTATTGGGAACCTCCACCCCTACCACAGAATTCCGCCCTGGGATCGGCGCAATCCGCACACTGACAACCCCCAGGCTCAGGGCAATATCCCCAGCCAGATTGGTCACCTTATTCAGCTTCACGCCTCGCTTCAGCTCCAGCTCATATCGCGTCACGGATGGCCCCCGCTCATAGTCAATGATACTTGCCTCAATCCCAAAGGAACGAATGGTATCCTGGAGCAGTTCCTGGGTGCTCACTACCTCGTCATTCACTGCCTGCCCCGGCATTCCTACCGTCTGTTTTAAGAGGTCTACCGGCGGATAGTAATAAGCACCCGGCTGTCGCACCACCTTTCGCGGAAGCTCTACCGTCACCTTTTGCTGCTGTAGATTGGGGTCGTCAACACATTCCGCCTCCGACTGGAACACCGGATCCGGTCCTACCGGCACCCAATCATGGTGCAGCTGGGCTTCTCGTTCTCCGGACAGCACCTCTGCTGGAGATACCCTGTCCCCTGTTCGGAACAACGGTTTCCGCCCTTCCGGGAAAAAAAGTTCTTCTGGTGTCGTTTCCAGAATTTCTTCCTCCAGTTGAATCTCCTGGGACGGTGCCAGCTCTACCGCTGCCTCTGGCACAGGCTCAGGACTGTTCTTATCTTCCATTCCCTGAAGCTCATTCCATGCCGCTTCGTCTGCCACCGGAATATCAATCTCCGTCTCGGTTCGTTTCCGGTTGGACTTCCCAGCCCCTACCGCAATCCGCGGCAAGTCCTTGATCTTCGGGATTCCCAGCGCCTTCCTCGGCTCCTCATTCTGTACATAGTCCTCCGGCCGATACGCAGCTTTCTCCCGTCTTTCCAGCTTCTCCCGCTGTTTTTTTGCACGGTAACGAGTTGCCCTCCATTCATTGAGTGTATGTACCAGCTCAGTGAGCCCAATGCGCCGCATTCCCATAACACAGGCGGCCAGCGCCAACAGCAGCAGCAGCATGCACCCTACCGCACTGAATACTCTAGTCAGCGTCACCGCCAGCAATCCCGACAGTACGCCGCCGGAGTTCATGGCAATTCCGGACTCCCACAGGCTTTTGAATACGCTCTGCTTTAACACAAAGTCTCCGGTACATAAGATCGTATGGACACCGGCTCCTACTACCACCGGCAGCACCAGAGTAAAGGTCAGCTGCAAACGAACTGGACGACCAAAGTGCCGGAACAGTTCGATGCTGGCAGCCAACAGCGCAATGGGCATCAACCAAAATCCATACCCTAGCAATCC
>CALLZZ010000199.1 GCA_937858235.1 uncultured Clostridia bacterium | reverse complement strand
TGCTGGATCTTTCCCGGCTGGAGACTTTTGTGCTGGACGAGGCAGACCGGATGCTGGACATGGGATTTATCCACGATGTGCGCCGGATTCTGGCCTGGCTGCCAAAGAAAAAGCAGACGCTGTTCTTCTCCGCTACCATGCCCGAGGAGATTATGGATCTGGTAAACCACTTGCTGGATCACCCGGTGCGGGTGGCGGTGGACCCGGTTTCCTCTCCTGTGGAATGCATTGAACAGTCCGCATGGCCGGTGGATCGGGGCAACAAGACTAAGCTCATTGTCTGGCTGCTGGAGCAGCAGAATATTTCCACTGCCCTGGTGTTCACCCGTACCAAGCACGGGGCGGACAAAGTCAGCCGGGACTTGAACCGGGCTGGTGTTACCGCAGCCGCCATCCATGGCAATAAGTCGCAAACCGCCCGGCAAAACGCGCTGACCAGCTTTAAGTCCGGAAAAATCCGGGTACTGGTAGCCACAGACATTGCCGCCCGAGGGCTGGATATTCAAGATCTGCCCTGTGTGTTTAACTACAACCTGCCGGAGGTGCCGGAAACCTATATCCACCGGATTGGCCGAACGGGTCGAGCCGGCAAGAAAGGGGCAGCCTTTACCCTTTGCGATTTTGGAGAAATGCCGCTGCTGCGGGAAGTGGAAAAGCTCATGGGCAAGACGGTGGAAAAGTGCAGGGATCACCCCTGGCCTATGGAGATTCTTGAAGCACCGGTGCGGGACAAGCACGGAAAGATTGTCAACGCAGAGGACGCAGAAGCGCGTCAGGCAGCGCGGGAGAAGCGCAATGCCCGCCGGGGGGAGAATGCAGCCAGGGGCGGCGCAAATCATCAGGCTGGCAGCGGAAAGGCTCTTGGAGGGCAGAAAAAAGCCCACACCAAACAAAAGCCGGCTATAGCCACGGAACCGGATAAGGCAACAAAGCCAGATGTATCGCTAGAGGAACCCCAGGGAGAAATCCCCTACTATTCCCTGGATCTGCTGCCCCCTCGCACCGAACAGGAGCCGGAGAGTAACACCCCATTTGACAGCAAGGATATTCTCACCCGAAAGTACAAGCGTCCGGCGCGCCGGGTGGTACCTTCTCTGAGTCAGGTGTCCCTGCTCCCCGGTGCTGAACTGAAAGAAACCTTCTCTGGACGGCTGCGCACCGAGGATAGTGCGCTGGATCCGAAGAAGGCCGGCGATGCGACAGACCGTCTATTGGCTCGAAAGAAGACGGAAAACAATCAGAATACACGGAAAAGTCGTAACGACAGAACTGCCTCTGGCGCCACAGCGGGGAAACAGGAACCCCAGAAGGGCGGAAAGAAGCCGGAGGCAAGAAAGCCTGAGCCGAAAAAGGGGAATGGTGCCGCGGGAACGAAGTCCGAGCTTAATAATAAGGGCAGCCAGTCTCGAAACAGCGGCAGAAATAGCGGAAGCAGAGCACGCGATGAAAAGAGTGGAACCAAAGGCGGTAGTGGAGGAAAGACCGTAAAGAAACCGGTGGCGAAAACTGCCGGTGCGCAAAAAATGACAGTCTCCAGAGGTGGTCAACCCAAACGGCGGGTGGAAAAGCGTGCGCCCAATCTGGAGGTGCGTGCCCACCAAAAAGACTCTACGGAGCAGGAGTCTTTGATGAAGCCCTACTATCTCAGCGACCTCAAGAAGCGCTGAATCATACGAACCAAGCCAGCAGATAGAAAAAGGAGCTGATCTTTTTATGATTTATATTGTTATTGCGGCGTTGCTTGTGGTACTGGATCAGGTAGTGAAGATTATGGTTCGCAGCACCATTACCCTAGGTGGTTCCATGGTGCTGATCCCCGATGTGCTGGGGCTTACCTACGTCCAGAACACCGGGGCGGCATTCTCCTCCTTCCATGACGCCACCGCCATTCTTACGGTGATCTCATTGGTGATCTCGATTCTGCTTTTCCTGGCCATCGTTCTGAAGTGGGTACGCCATCCCTTTGGCCGGTTTACCCTGATGGTGCTTCTGGCCGGTGCGGTAGGAAATCTCATTGACCGGGCGGTAGTGGGATATGTCACTGATATGATTCAGGTTCTCTTCATTAACTTTGCCATCTTCAACATCGCAGACGCCTTTGTGGTGGTGGGAGCCGTTCTGTTGGTGATCTATGTGATCTTTTTCTGGGATCGCTGCGAGCGGGTTCACGGCAAACGGGAAAAGCGGAAGAAGACCAAGTGATGACTTCCTTGACTCTGACCCCAGAGGAGAGCGGCCAGCGGATTGATCAGTATTTGGCGGAGACGGTGGAAGCGCTGACCCGTAGCGGCGCTCAAAAGCTGCTGGATAGCGGAAGCGTAACAGTCAATGGAAAATCGGCCAAGAAGAATGCCAGACTGACCCGGGGGGATATGGTGAGGGTGGAGCTGCGGGACCCGGAACCCATTGATGTTGCACCCCAGAACATCCCGTTGGATGTGATGTATGAGGACGAGGATGTGATTGTGGTGAATAAGCCGGTGGGTATGGTGGTTCACCCTGCGCCGGGGCATCCGGACGGTACGCTGGTTAACGCGTTGCTCTACGCCTGCGGTGACTCCTTGTCCGGAATCAACGGTACTCTGCGTCCTGGTATTGTCCACCGGATTGACCGGGACACCAGCGGATTGATTATTGCGGCGAAAAACGATGTCGCCCACCTGGCTCTTTCAGAACAGCTTCAAGATCACTCTCTGGCTCGAACCTACGAGGCGGTTGTAGTAGGGAACCTGCGGGAGGAACACGGAACTGTAGACGCACCCCTGGCACGTCACCGCACGGATCGGAAACGGATGGCGGTGAACGCTGAAGGTAAACGGGCAGTGACCCACTGGAACGTCCTGAACCGCTACCCTGGGTATACCCATGTGGAGTGCAGGCTGGAAACAGGACGAACCCACCAGATTCGGGTTCATATGGCCTACATTGGCCATCCGGTGTTGGGAGATCAGGTCTACGGTGGGAAGAAACCCTATCCTGGTCTGGTGGGTCAATGCCTCCACGCCAGACGGCTGGCCTTTCGCCACCCCAGATCAGGGGATTTGATCCAAGTGGAATGCCCCCTGCCAGAGTATTTTGAAAAGATACTCCACAAGCTTGACCGGTAAGCGTCACCAAACGAAAATCAAAAAACGCCCCGACTGTTTCCCTTTTGGGAGAAGCAGTCGGGGCGTTTCTTATTCTTGCCGCAGGAATCAGCTCCGCAGGGGGATCTGAACCCGCTCAATGCTTTCAAAGGCCTTCTGACACATGGACTCAAAGTCGTAGTGTTCTTCGATTTCAATGAAATCGCTGATTTTGGGATGGGTACGGGGATGCTTGGGGGTGAATACCGTGCAGCAGTCCTCGTAGGGTAGGATAGAGGTTTCAAAGGTACCGATTTTCCGGGCGATCTGGACAATCTCCTCCTTGTCCATACCGATCACCGGGCGAAACACTGGTTTTTGTACCACCGCTTCGGTTACCGCCATAGCTGCCATGGTCTGGCTGGCGACTTGTCCCATGCTCTCGCCGGTGATGATGCCCTCAGCGCCTACCCGATCCGCTACCAGTTCGGAAATCCGCATCATGAACCGACGCATGGCTAGGGTAAAGTAGGGTTCGGGACAGCTGCGCCGCAGTTCCTCCTGAATCTCAGTAAAGGGAACGATGTTGACGGTAAGGCGTCCGCAGTAGCTGGTGAGAAGCCCCGCCAACTCCAACACCTTGTCCTTGGCCTCATTAGAGGTGTAGGGGTAGCTGAAGAAGTGAACCATCTCCAGTGCCAGCCCCCGCTTTGCCATCATGTAGCAGGCTACAGGAGAGTCGATGCCGCCGGAGAGCAAGGCGACAGCGTGTCCGCCTGCGCCTAC
>CALLZZ010000198.1 GCA_937858235.1 uncultured Clostridia bacterium | reverse complement strand
AGAATAATCAAAAGTTTTTACGCATACTTTCTGATACTCATTTGAGGTTTCATTTCAGGCAAGTCTCAAAAAGTACACACTCTTTGTGAGAATAATCAAAAGTTTTTACGCATACTTTCTGATACTCATTTGAGGTTTCATTTGCATGGTATCAAAAAGTATAAATTCTGATACCACATCAACAAGCGGCCATTGCACGCTGTTTTGCTCTGTATCTTTTCATTGCTTGGCTGATTCGTGCATTACGAGTGCCATAGCTTGAATTTTCCTTGTTTGTCATAAGTTCCAGATTGTCAATGCAGTTATTTGCTTTGTTCTCGTCCTTGTGATTGATTTGCATACCCTCTGGAATAACACCTTTATGAGCCATATAGACAAGCCTATGAACTCTCATGTGCTTTTTGATACCCTCATCATTACACACATCAACTTGTTTATATCCTCTTTGTGTATATCCTTGCGGTAAAAGCCTATCACGCTTTAGGCTGTAAACCTGTCCGTCAGTAGAAATAAGATATTTTGAAAATCCCTTTGCCTGTCCCCATTCGACATTGTTTTTATGCTGTGTTGCTGCCTCCGTCATTGCTCTCAACCTCCGTTTCGCCGGTATTGAGAAACTCAATGAATTTATCTACATTCACAAGAAACTTATTACCGGACTTAATATGCACGATTTTGTTCTGCTTGCACATCTGCCAAAGTGCTTTATATGAAATACCAGATTCATCTGCAAGAGTCTGTAAAGGCACCATACGAGGAATGCGTACATCTGATACAATAAAGTTAAACTCCTGCTCTGGTAAAGTGTTCGTATTGTTTGCATTATTCTTCTTTGCCATTTTGTATTCTCCCTTTCGATTAGGGACACGAATACAAATTCATCTGAACTATTGTATTGTTGTCCATATTTTTGTGTTTGCTCCGTCTGGACAACTGGACTATTCTTTAGTAACCGATTTATTTTATTCTCAATTTTATGTTTATCCCCAGAGGTTCTCTGTTGACTTCTGGTGGACTTTTATCCTATACCATAGGAATACATTACCTTATGACTTCTGATTCAATCTGGATTATCCTGTGTTATTCTGGGATTATCCTTTATGCTGTCTGTTCGTTTGGATTCCATGCAGAGGGTTTCTTAAACGCATTGACCTGTTTTTCAATGTTTCTAAGATGAAAGCCCTGCATATACACAGAAGCAAGTCCCTGTTCAGCCTCTTTCAGTTCAGATTCTTTCAATCTGTCAAAAGCCTGTTCAGCAGAAGATTTGCTACCTTCAAAAGCACGCTCCCTAATCTTTGCAGATACCATATCAGCATAAGCAGGATATTTAAGCAGCTCCAGAACAGCCTTGCTACCGACAACACCAGAATTGATAGAATCCGTCAAAACCTTAGTAATACGGTTTGCATGATTGCTGTTCATTACCTTAGGCATCTGAGACATAATCTGAAGTGCTTTGCTCTGTACTGCTTGTGTATCGTCCTTTTCATTTGCATAGTCATAACCACGATTGCGGATTTCCTCAACCCTGTTATTCATACGGTCATACACAAAAGCATTTTCAGCAACCATATCGTGAAGTTTGTTCTGGAGCTTTTCATAGATTTCATTTACCATGTTCTTATCAACACGCTTATACACAGAAATAAAATCTCTTGTACTTGCAACCAGAATACGCACATCATCAATGGTCTTTGCTTTTCTGATCTGTTCAAGCAGTTTATTGTAGTTCTCAATGATAGTCAGTCCGTTGTTTGCAACAGTATTGATTTTAGCCATTTTCTTCTTCCTCCCATTTTTCATTTTCGTCTGACACAATCACAAATCCTTGCTCTTTGTAAAATAGGTCATACGCACCTTGCGTTACCTCTGTGGTAACTGTTCCGTTTGTAATCTTAACCATAGTTATTCGTCCTCATTTTCATCTGGGGCATTGTTCCATTCATCTTCCCAGTCGTCTTCGTCCCAGTCCTCGTTTTCTTTACCGTATGGAACAATCCTAATCACAGTAGGAGCAGTATCTTCTGTACCGTCTAAAAGAAAAGCAGTATTTGCACCATAAGCCTTGTCAATGATGTACTTACAAGCATTGAATCGGTCCTTGTTGTATCTGTCACTGGCAATCTGAATTATGCTTTGCAGAGCTTCAACGGTAGAAGATTTAAGCAACCTTTGAAATTGCTCCTTTTGTGATTTCTGCTCTGCGGTTTGCTTAGGTCTGCCCTTTGGGTTACCGCTTTGTCCTTTAGCATAAGGCATAGAAAATCACTCCTTCCTACATATCATAGATGTTCACGCTCCTTGTTGTAGGATTCCAGTTCTCTATGAATTTCTGTTTTACTTTGTCCTGTGAGAGATGAGATAAAATCTCCTGTTTTTCCTGTATCTCTGCTTTGAGAGATTCAATCAGCATATTGTAAGCCTGTGTTCCCGTTCTTGGTTTGTGCTTCAATGTAATGTCTGCTGATATGCGTTCTACCTGCATTAGTGAACACCCCCTTATTGTTAATGTAATGTTATCTGTTTGTATCTCTGTCCCATATAATTATGGACAAGATTTGATTTTTGCAATTTGCTCAAATGCTTTGTGAAACACCTTTTACACCCCAATGAATAGTGGTTTATGCTCAATTTATGAGATTTTCGGTTTTTCAAGTTTGGGGTCACAGGGTAACATCGAATGTTACTTTTCAGACCTGTTTTATCCTAAAGAGTTGTGCATGAGTTTGAGCGTTCTAAGCACATCTTCTGGAAAACCCATATTTTTCTCTCGATAAAATGAAACAATGCGTTTTGAACTATCAGGCTGTTTCTTAAATACATACCACTTCTTTAATGCCTTGCGTAATACCTCGGTATCTACAATGAGTTCCTTACACTTAATCAAAGTTTCGCTTACTTCCTTTCGTGGAGTAGAGCAAGTTAAACTTTCAAATATCTCTTGCACACAGGCATTCAGCATAGGAGTAATATTCTTTTTGCATATTTCATCAAATGTCACTTGATACTGGTCAATCAGCGTTTTGATTGCTTTTCTCGTAAGAATATCCTCTAATGATTTCTTGGTTGAATACATACGGTCAAGCATTCTGTCTAAGAATACCAATTCCATACGAATCAGATTTGACTCAACTTTAAGATTACCTGCTTGTCTTTGCTGAAAGGTTTTGTCATACACCTTTAACACCCATTCATGGGGTTTAGTTGTTGTGATTCCTCGTTCTGGTTTCCTGTGTGTTTTTCCGTTTGGGTCGGTTTCCTTATACACAGTAACCTTTGCAAAAGACCTCTCAAACAACTTAATCACATCTTTTGGTTTGCAATTACCCACGCATTTTATCGTTAGATTGCACTCCATTTTTGTGACACTCATCATTGAAAGAAATTCATCCGAATACTTATCCTTTAAGTGCTTTTGCAGATATGACCTCATGTGCTCAATGACTTGGTTTCTTACCAATTCGATTTTGATACAATCAGATAATTGAAATGGCTGCACATTGTTTGGCCTGATTGCATTAGGCAAATTCACATAAGCAGACAGTTTGCCACCCCAACATGATATTTTCATAATGTCATTTCCAGATTCATTCGTAAGATTTTCCTCTGGAAGATTTATGCTCTCTAAGCCTTTTATTGCAAGTTGCAGTTGAAAATTCATTCCGTCTGCACCTTGTAATTTCTTCGTTCCCATTTTCACACCTCACCCATTGCTTTCTTTATATCTTTAATCAGTGAAGCGGTTTCTTTGATAATTTCTTCAATTAAAGCAATGTAGCTTTCTGCATAATAGTTTCTTTCGTCATTCCTTGCTCCGTTCATATTCAATACCTCACATTCTTTGCTCACATATATTCATCAATGCAATTCACATCAATGCTGTTCAAGATTTCCCTTAACTTGATAAACTCTTCCTTAGAGAAAGTGATACCACGCAAAGGATATTGCAATCCGTCTCTGTCAGATACTCGCCATGCTCTAATATCAAACACAGGATTCTTGTCGTTCCACTTTACAATCGACACTTCCTTTGAGAATCCACGAAAGCCCACCATGATAGTGTCAATATGTTCCTTTACTTCGTACTCGGTAACCTTACCAGCATTACACGCAAATTCATGCTTATTTGTTTTGTTATCCATTTTCCTTGTTCCTTTCGTTTTCTATTTGATTTTGGGCAACAAAAAAAGAGAAGCCAGTTAAACCTCGTCTAAAGGTAACTTTGCTTCTCTAAGCATTCAAAATATTAAATTAACTGGTCTTTTCCGACCTGTATATATTATACCACATTATTTTCTGAAAGTACATAGGTAAAATAAACTTTTTTCCTTATTTTTCCGACAATTTTCTTGAGGTCATTTTTATATATAATCCTCAGATTAACCAGATTGACCCCAGATTGATTTTAATGGATTGACTTATATTTTATATATCATATTCCTAAAAGTCAATTCTGGATTATCTGAGAACATCAGATAATATCCCTTAAATAAACAGTAATACAATAGTATAAAGTTGATACGGTTATCATTAAAATACACAGAAAATTGAGGGCAAATAAACTGAAACTCATTTGTTCAGTTTTGCATTGTGTAGTATGAGCAGTAATTGTCATAAAAGCCTTTAACTGCAATACTTTGTTGACCTTTTCTACCTTGCAAAAAGTAAAACTCAATGCTATGCTTTTGCTATATTGCTTGTGATGTCAGTATTACGCTTGCTGAACAAACAAGCACAATCTCAAAAAGATAAAATTCGATTGTTTATCACGCGAGGATACTTTTTCAATAAATTATAAATGGTATCCTTATGTACATGGTGGCTCATATCGTAAATGGAGTCCGCCATTTGATTCAGTTGTTAATTTTTCAAACGATGCTGCTGAAATAAAAGCAACGGTAATGAAAAAATATCCATATCTAAGTTCACCAGATTTTGTAGTAAAAAAAACGGACATTTATTTTAAATCGGGAATCATATGGAACGATGTGGCCAATATATTCAATGCAAAATATTTAAAATGTGGGTTTGTATTTTCCGATGTTACTCCCATGTACTGTCCATATGCTACTCCATTTTCCGTACTTGGCTATTTTAATTCCTCTGTGTTTGCACTTCTTGCTTCAGTCATTTGCCAGGGCCTTCATTATAGTACAGGTCATATACCAATTATCCCATCTAAAATTATAGACCAGAATCAGGATCATCGCATTGAGCCTTTGGTTAAGCAAAACGTAAGTTTGGTTGATAGCGATTATAAATCTTTCGAAACCTCATGGGATTTCACAATTCATCCTTTATTACGTTGGTTAGGTTCAAGAGCAATGTGGGAAGTCTCAGACGAAAAGCTAAGACAAAACCTTGTAGTAGCTGAAAGCTATGCGGCGTGGAAAGCATTGGCCGAACAGCGGTTTTTACAACTCAAATCCAACGAAGAAGAGCTCAACCGCATTTTCATTGACATTTACGGCTTGCAGGATGAATTGACGCCGGAAGTGGCAGACAAAGATGTTACCGTTGCCCGCATTTACGACACCAAAGAAGCAATACCCGAAAGTATGAAGGGGAATAATTACGTCCTTACCAAATGCGACGTAATAAAGTCCTTTCTTTCCTATGCCGTCGGCTGTATGTTCGGGCGCTATTCACTGAACAAGCCCGGGCTTGTTTTTGCGGACGGCAATTTTGAAAAGGTTTATTGGAAATTCAAAGGACAGGCTGCCTGCGATGAAAATGGGGATTTACCTTTTGGTTCAAATTATGCGGGAATCAGCATGGCAAAATATCACTATCCAAAATTCAGGGACAGTGAAAACTGGGAAACGGCTACAGACCTTACTTTTGAACCAGATGTTGACAACTGCATTCCCATTACCGATGAAGAATATTTTGAAGATGACATTGTCGGTCGTTTTGTGGAATTTATAAAGGCGGTTTACGGAGAAGAAACATTGGAAGAAAATTTGGACTTTATCGCTAATGCATTGGGCAACAAAGGCAACACCAGTCGGGAAGTCATCCGAAACTATTTTCTGAATGATTTCTTCAAGGATCACTGTAAGACTTATAAGAAACGCCCCATCTACTGGCTTTTTGACAGCGGCAAGCAGAACGGCTTCAAGGCACTCATCTATATGCACCGCTATAACGAAAATACTGTCGGCAACCTGCGCATTGATTACCTGCACCGCATGGAACGCGTTTATGAAAGTGAAATAACACGGATGCAGGACACCATAGATAACAGCGTCAACGCCCGTGAAGTGACCGCCGCCACAAAGCGGAAGGAAAAGCTCCAAAAGCAGATAAAGGAATGCAAGGAATACGATGAGAAGATCGCCCACCTTGCCCTCGCCCGCATTGCGATTGATTTAGACGACGGCGTAAAGGTCAATTACGAAAAGGTTCAGACCGACACGGACGGCAAACTTTATCAGGTTCTGGCGAAAATTTGAGGTGACAAAAATGCCAAGTAAAAATAGTTTTCAATTGCATGGTAACGTAATTAGTATTTGCCGCAATGGATGGGAAAGTGTTGCCAGTACTACGTTTCGGAAAGATTATTTCAATGAATTGAAAAATGTGACTTGGGGCATTTCGAACGGATACTTATACAGCAAAAAACTTGGATACTTGCATAGATATATTATGGAAAAATGGTATGGTAAAGATCTACTTGATGAAATGACAGCAAATGGGTGGGTTGTTGACCACATGGATAATGACAGCATGAACTGTGAAATCAGCAACCTCTGCTTTTTGTCGTCTGATGAAAACAAAGCCAAAGGCTTTACTGTAGATAAGCAGAGTGAAGCCTTACGTTCCGACATTGCGTTAAATATGTTTAAAGACTTTAGTACCGATCTTTTTCAGATATCAATTTTTTTTAATAAAGAAACCTATTTTGTAAATAAAGAAGCTGGAGAATATTATTCGGTTGCTTCATTAAGACTTCTATATGATACCGATTATACAATAGTAATAAATGACGCAAGAACCATACTTTTAGATTATCAGCATAGTGGAAACTTTAAATTGAGGAATTTACACTTTGTTGATTATAAAATAGAAAAAGCATTATTATTGCCGATGAAAGATGAGTATAAAAACAAAGCTGTCATTGAAATCAATGGAGAACAGTATCTCATCTTAAATGAATATACTAAGATGCACAGCTTATATTATGAAAAAGGTTGGTTACCTAAATCTAAAACTTCCACAAGGAAGGAAGAATAGCAATGCCTGATTTAAACTTAAGTCAAATAGTTGACCGCCTGAACGCCGAGTTTGTGGGGGATACCCGCAAGCTGGTTTTCTGGTACGACGATGAAGCCGATTTTGCCGAGGATATTGACTCCATTCACTTGGAGAACGCCAAAATTCTGAAGCTGGAACCAGACAATCAGTTCCAAACAAAATATTTTCTGGAGCGGCAGGACAAGACGACCAACTATCTTATCTATGCACCGTTTCCAAAGCCGGATGTCCGGGACAACCATCTGGAAGACACCCTGCTTTATTCCAAACGCTTTCATGCGGACCGCGCTTCGCTGATATGTGCGGATTTGAAAATCAATGAAAAGTTCAAGCCTGTTATCGAGAAGCATATTAATTTTTTTGCAAATAAGGAGCGGACGCAGCGGTTTTATGACTTGGAGATTGATAATTTCAATGAGGAAAACATTCTTGTCGGCCTTATGAGTGCAGTTTGCCGCACCAGAACGTGTTCCTTTGATGAAGTAGTTCGAGTCCTTTTGACGGACGACGGCTTAAAAGATAATAAATTTCTCGCTGAATTCGATAAATATGACCTACTTCGTGATTTCTGGAAGTTCTGTGAGCAACAGTTCGGCTATACCGACAACAAACCAACCCTCGAAAAACTGGTTGTCACCATGTTTGTGACCTATGCGGACAAGTATCTAAAAAAAGAATTGCCGACAGGATGGAGGTCCTTTGTCTCTTATAAATCGGGAAATATCATTGCTTTCCTTGACAGCCTGATGAATAACTACCTCTACCGTAATCGCTATGACGAGCTTTCCGCCCATGTAGCGGTCGGGTTGAATGTGGCTTCTACCTTGGCAGAATATGAACCGGAAGCATTGGTGGACTGTGATTCTTTTGCGCAGATTGATTCTGTCATTTTGCGCTGGCTGGTAAAACGCCTTCTGGCGGAAGATACCGGTGCTAAGCTGGGGAGTCGCACCATTCCGGAGATTTGCGAAATGCGGCTGAAGATGCACTTCGGGAAAAAGCTTTCCTCGGCATATCAGGTACTGGACAGTGCCTATAGCTTGATTATGGCGGCCAATTACGTTTGCCCAAATGGCTTTAAGGCTATCGTCAACCAGTATCTATCTACCGATTGCCTGATCGATGCAAAATATCGGCAGTTCTATACTTGTTACGATAAACTGGACAATACCGACGGATTCGAACCGCTACGGGATTTGATTGAAAATATCTATACCAACGAGTATCTGGGGAAACAACTGTCGAAGTGGAATGATGGGCTGTTGGTGCCGGATGCGCTGTCCATTCTGCCGTTGCAGCGAAATTTCTTTGATCGGTATGTCAAAAACAACAGCGAGCGCACGGTGGTCATCATTTCCGACGCTATGCGGTATGAGGTTGGCCGCGAACTGTTTACGAAGATGCAGGATGATCCAAAATGCACGGCAAAACTGGAAGCCATGCTCAGCACCTTACCGTCTTACACACGCCTTGGGATGGCGGCGCTGCTGCCGCATACCACACTGGAACTGACGGACGACGGGAAGGAACTGGTGGATGGCGTTTACTGCGTCAATCTGGCGGCAAGACAAGCCGTTTTACAAGCTGCGGTACCGGAAAGCTGCTGTGTCCAATTCGATGATATTAAGAATATGAATAAGGCTGCGCTGCGCGAGGTATTCACGGGAAAACAGGTCGTCTACGTTTACCATGACCAGATTGATGTGCGCGGTGAACATGCCGAAGATGAGGTGTTTGTCGCCTGTGAGGAAGCCGTTACCGAAATGATAGATGTCATTCGCAGAATTTCCATGAATGCAAACACGCTACATTTCATCGTCACAGCGGACCACGGCTTTATTTATAAGCGTGACAAAGTACAGGAAAGTGATAAAATCGGCAGTGTAATGGAAAAAGATTGCATTGCAAAGCGACGCTATATCGTATCGAAACAGCCGGTTCAGGACAACGGTATTTGTAATCTCAGTTTGGGATATTTACTTGGAAATCATGATGATAAGATTGTGTCCTTCCCTTGCAGCACAAGTGTTTTCAAAATCCCCGGCAGCGGCGGGCAGAATTATGTACATGGCGGTTCCTCTCCGCAGGAGATGATGATTCCCGTTATCGACATCAAGATGGAAAAAGGTCACATGGAAACCAGAACGGTGCAAATCACACTGGTAAGCCTTGTTCAGAAGATAACCAACATGATTACCACTCTGGATTTTATTCAGTCGGAGCCGGTAA
>CALLZZ010000197.1 GCA_937858235.1 uncultured Clostridia bacterium | reverse complement strand
CGGGCACAACAGACGGAGGAGAAGCGGGTGCGCAGCAAACGGCGCCGCACCGGCGGCAAGTGAGGAACGGAGGCCGGGCATGGGACGGATCAGCTGTGAAGACCTGACATTTCGGTATCCTGGCAGAGCGGTAAATGCTCTGGATGGGATCAACCTGCAAATAGAGGCAGGAGAATACGTACTGCTGTACGGGAAAAGCGGCTGTGGCAAAACTACCTTGCTCCAGCAGTGGAAGCCGGCGGTGACGCCTCATGGCAACCGATGCGGCAGCGTTACCTTAGACGGGATCCCGGTAGATGAGCTGAGTTTTCGGGATCAGAGCACGCGCATTGGCTATGTGATGCAGAACCCGGATAGTCAAATTGTCACTGATCAGGTGTGGCATGAGCTGGCGTTTGGACTGGAGAACCTGGGGATAGATCAGCAAGGCATCCGTCTGCGGGTGGCAGAAATAGCACAATTTTTTGGACTCCAACCCTTGTTCCATAAGGCGGTGCAGAAGCTTTCCGGCGGACAAAAGCAACTGGTCAATCTGGCCGGTGTGATGGTGATGCAGCCGGAGGTGCTGGTGCTGGATGAACCCACCTCTCAGTTGGACCCAGTTTCCGCAGCGGACTTTTTTCAGATCGTCGGCCGCATCAACCGAGAATTGGGGGTAACGGTTATCCTCTCGGAGCACCGGTTAGAGAGCCTTTATGGAGCCGTAGACCGGGTGGTTATGCTGGATCAGGGGCGAATTGTGGCGGACGGAACCCCTGAAAAAACGGCACGACAGCTGATGGCAGAGGCGTCTGACCTGATCCCGGCACTGCCGGCACCGGTACAGATTAGCTTTGGTGTTACCGAGGGCAGTGACTGTCCCATAACGGTGCGGGAAGGACGGCTGTGGCTGGAATCCTACGGAGAGCAAAACGGTATGCTGGGGCGAGCAGCACCGATGAAGGAACCCCAAGAGACGGAACCGGTGATTCAGGTGCGTGACCTGTGGTTTCGATATGAAAAGAACGGGGAGGATGTGCTCCGCGGCGCTACGTTTTCCGTTGGGCGGGGGCAGTTTTGCGCTCTGGTTGGTGGCAACGGCAGTGGGAAATCCACGTTGTTAAAAAGTATTTGTGGCCTGTGCCGACCCTATCGGGGACAGGTCAAGGTAGAGGGGAAGAAGGTGGAGCGGTACCCCAAAGGGGAACTGTTTCAAAATCGGCTGGCGATGCTGCCCCAGAATCCCCAGTACCTTTTTGTCAACAAAACAGTGGCAGAGGACTTGGCGGAGCTGGGAGATCAAGGGGCAGTGGACAGCGTTGTGCAGCGCATCGAAATTGAGGAGCTGTTGGATCGGCACCCCTATGACCTGTCTGGCGGTGAACTGCAAAAAGCAGCGTTGGCCAAGGTGTTTTTACTGGACCCCACTATCCTGCTCCTGGACGAGCCGACCAAAGGTCTGGATGCTTTCTATAAGGAGCGGTTTGCGGAGGTGCTGACGCAGTTCCAGGCTGGCGGCGGTACCATTCTGATGGTCAGCCACGATGTGGAATTTTGTGCCCGATTTGCCACGGATGCCGCACTGTTTTTCGATGGGACGGTAACGGCAGTTCAGCCAGTCCAGTCGTTTTTTGCGGGCAACCAGTTTTATACTACGGCTGCGGCACGGATGAGTCGTAGCGTGTTTCAAAATGCAGTCACAAATGAGGAGGTAATTGCCCTATGCAAAGAGCACAAATGACGGTGAGGCGGCTGATCTCCAGCCTGTTTTTGGTGGTGGCAGCAGTGCTACTGGTGGTGCTGAGTTGGCGCTACGCAGCGAAAAATTACTATTTGGTCAGTTTAATCGTGCTGGTTGGGGCGATCGGATCCTCTTTTTTCTTCTTTGAGCGAAAAAAGCCCACTGCGCAGGAATTGGTTCTGCTGGCGGTGCTGTGTGCGGTAACGGTGGCAGGACGAACGGTATTTGCTGCGGTTCCCTTCTTTAAGCCGGTGACCGCCCTGATTATTCTGACGGGTATTGCTTTTGGCGGGCAGGTTGGTTTTTTGTGTGGAGCCATGAGTCTGTTTGTCAGCAATTTCTTCTTTGGCCAGGGGCCATGGACGCCTTGGCAGATGTTTGCCTACGGTGTGGCAGGACTGTTGGCGGGGATTCTGTTCGGAGCAGGAAGAATACCCAGAAAGCGGATTCCATTGACCATCTTTGGAGCCGTGTGTGTTATGTTCCCAGTGGGGCTGCTGCTGGATACCAGCAGTTTGTTCCTGATGACCATGGAGGTAACACCTGCTTCTGCTGCGGCGATTTATCTGTCTGGCTTGCCATTGAATGGCATTCACGCGGCGGCAACAGCCTTCTTTCTCTTTTTGATTGGACCGCTGATGCTGGAGAAGTTGGAGCGGGTGAAACTGAAGTACGGCCTGGGGGAAGGAATGTGTGGCGACGGGAATGCGGATTGAAAGCTACCATCCTTGGGTTTTATTCCTCTACTTCACCGCGATGCTCGTGTTCACTTTTTGGTTTCAGCAGCCCGTTTTTCTCACCCTTTCCCTGGCGTGCGCCCTAATGGTCAACGGGTTCCTCTTCCGCAGTGGAATGAGAAAGCAGCTGCTCTGTGCAATCGTTCCGGGAACCATAGTGTTTCTCTGGTTTGCGTTATTTTGCCGATTTGGCGAAACTGTGCTGTGGGGATCTTTTTGGGGAAATCCGGTGACGGCGGAGGGACTGATCTACAGCGGGACGCTTTGGGTGCGCGTGACAGCAGGGGTGCTGTGGTGTAGCGGTCTCTTTCGTCTGGTACCGGTAGATAAGATTGTGGGACTGCTGGGACGGGGGATGCCGCATCTTTCATTGTACATTACCATATTGCTTCGCTTGGTGCCCCGTATGGGAGCGCGGTGGCAGGGCATCCGCAGTGCCCGCAGCTGTCTTGGTATTGCAAAGAGTGGGCGTGAACTCTTGGGGACCGAGAGCATGGTGTTGACTTGGGCACTGGACAGCCTGGGTGCCACGGCTCGTTCCATGACCTGTCGCGGGTATTCCCTCCGGCGCAGAACCAGCTACTCTGATCGATTTCTGGGTCATGGGGATTGGGTGCTGCTGGTCGGACAGTGTTGGGGTCTGGTGGTACTGCTCTGTGGCTGGGCGCTGAATCAGACCCGGGCGTGGTACAACCCGGTGTTGATCGTGAACAAGATCACCCCTCTGAGTGGTGTGTTTTATGCGGCATACCTGCTGTTTGCCCTGCTGCCGTTGGAGCTGGAACTGGTGAGTGTATTCAGGCGGCGGCGAGATCGGCGGCATATCACATGGTCTCTGGAAAGGCGGATAACGGGATGAAAAAGAAGGGGATACGCTATCTCCACAATGGTGTAATGGGACTGCTGATTGCGGCGGGAATCG
>CALLZZ010000196.1 GCA_937858235.1 uncultured Clostridia bacterium | reverse complement strand
ATTAACGGTCGCGTGAGACACATGCAGTATATCCTGAATTTGCCGGCCATTGTATCCGGACTCAGCAAGTTGCTGAACCCTCTGCGACATTTTTGATGAGAACACACCGGCAGTAATCAGCGCCTTCTTGACCTTGTGCCTGCTGAACCCGGTTTTGACCGACACATCTGTAATTGTTTCAGATTTTTGATAATGGGAAACAATGTTCTTTATTTCATCCAAGGTTAATCCCATACACAAGCTCTCTTGTTATTATGATGGTATATTAGGCACCCTAAATATTACCTTTTGCCCTATTATTATACAACGGCAACACAGAAATGACAACTTGATTAAGAGTTCGTTTTTCACTATATGCGACGATATAGCCGCAATAGATTCTTGCGATATAGGGATTGAAAAACCTGCAGGCTACTCCATTGCCGCAGAAGATTATCGAGGGATATTTCAAAAAAATCGCTGATAGCTACTGCTGTATCAAGGGATGGCTCAATTCTCCCAAGCTCGTAGTACGCGTAGGTTGATCGCTTAACATGCAGATGATCCGCTACGTCTTTTTGTGTCAGGCCATGTATGGTTCTCATGATATGGAGTTTTTCTCCCAGCTGTTTCATGATTTCCTGAGGCATACTAATCTAATTATAGCAATACATACAAATAGTTCATACTTCAGTATAACCCAGAAAATGAAATAGTCAATTGCTTTTCCTTGAATGTTCTATGAATTTTGTTGTTGCTTCATATTCCTAACCATTGTTTTAACGACTGCGAGAACCAAATTTCTACCTTGAGCGGACAAAGAATCAATTTCCTGTTCCAGCCTTTCTGCGCTAATATGATAACTCTCGTTCAGATTTCCGGTAAGTACGTCGTCTGCCGACGCATCCAAAGCATTCAGAATCGAAATGAAAGTTTTCAGTTTCGGTATTTTGCCACCATTTTCAATTTCTGCAATATACCGATATGATATCCCAACCTTTTCCGCAAGGTTTTGCTGCGAAAGATTTTTGGCAAGCCGATAGCGCTTAATTCCACTTCCGATTTTCTTAGTATCTAAATCCATGTCTGCACCTCTAACTGTCATAAATACAACAAATAGTGTATAGGTACAAAAAGACATTTGAACATGATACATTCATAGTGATAACTACATTTAGATCAATATTTATAATTTAATTTAGGATGAGCAGCTATGATTTTAAAGAACATTAACCAAATTGATGAATGGCTGACTTTAAAGCAGTTTTTTCTCAAAAATAGATATATACTTTGGCAGACTCAGTATGGATGGGACCTACCACAGGGATTTATTGCACGATTTCAAAGGAAATCCAATCAGGTTGAAATACGCATGCGCAGCAAGCAAGCCGCAGATGATATAATGAAAAGCAAGTTATAAAAAAAGAGATGACCAATTTGTCATCTCCCATTTTTGTAATTATATCGGCCTGTTAAACCCGACCATAGTGGGGCTAATCCACCTGAGGGCCGTACCCTTTCGTCCTGGCCCTACTCTGTACATATGCCAGTGCGCCTTGCGTATATATGGCTTCTGATGAATTTCGGGGGTATCTTTTAGAATTTCCGGATGATACCCCACACTAAATCGCTTGACGGACCTGTAAGGATAGTTGGGATGAGGCGATCGTGTATTCCTTGGAGTGACGTCGGGATCAACGGAGCACAAATATAACAGAACTGCAATATACAGCGTAATAAACTTTGAAATTTTATGATATTCATCTCCGCGGGGGACGACGGTCAATTGCCCAAAAGAAAGATGCTCGAGCGATTCTTCCATGGTATCTTTAAGGCAATCGCTTAAATTTGAGCTTGACAGGTTGATCATATAAGGCACAAGGCCTTTCCCTGTGTCAAAAGTAAGACGCAGCTCAGATTCCTTTTTTTTCAAATCCCAGTCAAAATATGCAAACCAGCCTTTTAGGTCTGGTATTCCCCAATTGCAGTCTCCCGCTTCAATATAAACGCACCATGCAGGCATGTTATAAAATACGTTTATGGGTATCTGTCTGATGCTGGCTTTTGACAACGCTTCTAGCAGGGCAGGAGAAAACCGATACACCGTTTTATTCATCCTCCATGTAGCCAGAGCGCCTAAATTTCCGATGTCGGGGACAATCTGCGACTTAGGAATACCGGCTTTTCCTGCGACGTCAGCTTCAATGAAATATGCTGCTGCAAGGGGACAGTAACACCAATCCGGCCAGTCAGGTAAGTCTTTTCCCTTCATAGAGCGAAAGCGTTCGTATTTTTTTCAGACGCCAGGATAAAAGTGATCATATTTATCCAGATAATTAAGCAGGTAGTACATAACAGCTCCCAATTAAATTTTTTTTAAGCGTCCTTCTTGTTTGCATTAGAATGATGCTTTTGTGTGTATTATGTTCTATATCCATATTATAACACTAAACTTGTAATTTCAACTTTAAATTTACAGGATTGAGAAATTGTTAACTATAAATTATTCTAGAACCAAAACTACAGTTTTAGCTGTGGCAGCTGATTAGAAAGTTTGCGTAAGCTTTCAGCCAAAGTAAATAAATCATTTTACAAAAGTTGCTATTGTTAATTTTCAGTGCTACACTAATATTTGAGGGTGGGGCGTCATCCTCTGCAGGAGAAACCGTAAGACCGATCAGAAAAGCTATTAAGGAAAGAAAATCTCCAGAGCAAGAAAGATGGCCAGCTCAAAAATCGTGGACAAATATTTTCAATGTTTGTCTGGGAGGCCTGTATGATCTCGGAGATACCGTAGTTGATTCTGGAAAGGATATCTTCGATAAGACGCATTTTATTTGGGTTGATTAAAAATACAGCATTTAACATAGTGAAGACGGCCGTTTGGACGTCTTCATTTTGAGGAGGCGGATATGGCACAACTATATTTCTATTACGGCTGCATGGGCTGCTCGAAAACAGCCCAAGCGCTTATGATGCGGTTTAACTACGAGCAACAAGGGAAAAAGGTCGCGCTCCTCAAACCCACGGTAGATACGCGGACTCCGGAAGGAATCGTGCAGTCGAGGATCGGCCTAAGAAGCGAAGCAATATCGGTCCGGCGGGAAGATAACATTAGCAGGCTGTTTGTCGAGGCGAAGAATTCTTTGCCGGATATCATCATTGTTGACGAAGCCCAGTTTCTTACGGAAAGACAAGTCGATCAGCTAAAGGATCTTGCGCTGGCCGGTTTTCCGGTTCTGTGCTACGGCCTAAAGACGGATTTTCAAACACATTTGTTTGAAGGAAGCAAAAGGCTGATAGAAATCGCGGATTCTATCCAGGAAATACCGATATTGTGCAAATGTGGAAGAAAAGCTGAAGTTAATGCAAGAATTTCCGGAAGCAGGATCGTCAAAAGC
>CALLZZ010000195.1 GCA_937858235.1 uncultured Clostridia bacterium | reverse complement strand
GTTCCATTGTTGCCAAAGAAAAAGTTGATAAGCGTCGGCTCAAACGTCACTCCGGAGAAGGTGTGGTCGTTCAGCGTGATTTTCTGGATTGCCGTCTTGATCCTGTTTCCCATATGCGCTCCTTTCCATGCTGCGGCTTCATTCAATATCGACGTGCAGCCGTGCCATTACATCGATCAGATTACCATTTTTGATCGACCAGTGTTCTTCGTCAAGCTCATTCCGCAGCGATGCATGTACCATTCCAAGCAGTCCGATATTCTGGTTTAGAAGCTGTTGTGATATGCCTTGGAAGCCAGTGAAGCATACCTTTATTGTTTCGCCCTGCACTCGCATATCCGTAATGCGACCGAGCAGCGCTGGATGACCTTCTTCGGTATAGCCGAAGTGCATATTCCTCTTGGCAAAGATACACGGCATACTCGCAAGCTCGGCAAGGACGGCTGGCGTGATGTTGGCATACCGTTTCTTATGCTCCGGGGCAGTATATTTTCGCAAGGCGCAATTCTTGGCGATGGAGAAAGCACCGCAGTTATAATCCTCGTTCTCCAGAACGAACAAACAGTAGCGCTCCTGATTCAATGAAGCCCATTCCAGCTTATGGCTCACTTTTTGCGGCGCTGGATGTGCAGCAAATATCGACATGAGTCCCTGCATAAGCTCCGGCGTAGGGCAGTTAATATTCAGGTTTATTGTTCCGGCATTCGTGCCCACCTGAATGCCGGAGCCGGTGTTGACCATTCCGTTCGTGGCCTGTGGAAATTCAACTGCTGTGGGCTGTGCGGCAGCCAGCACTATTTCATTTTTATCTGCCATTCAATCACCCCCACATAGCAACACCTGCGTCCTGTAACACTTGTATTAAGTTGATATTCTTTATCGCCCAGTGCGTTCGGTACGATTCATAACCATTCACGGTATCAAGTGCATATTCGTTCTCAAGCAACACCTTGACCGGGATTGGATAGAGCTGCCGGAAGTAGACCATCACGCCGTTTTGCTGTTTGCGGACATCTGTCACAAACGCAAATACGGCGTTTTTCTCGCTTGGAGTGGTTTTACAATATTCATCAACAATAATAGACGGAAATCTCTTTATTTCCGCGATTGCGTTATCATCCAAAGAAGCAAATCGGCTCTTTAATTCCGGCGTCATGTACTCGGTTAATGCACGGTCTTTCGGCACAAGCAGATGGTCGGAGATAAATGGGTCAAAGCCAATGAACAGATTGTAGTAATCAGTATTGGCTGGCCTCTGCTGACCATTCGAGCCGGTTATTATCAGGTTAACCGTTGGGGAAAAAGTGTCGGCGTGGCCAACCTGAACGCCTTTCCCGTAATTGTTGTATGTACTCACCTCTGGAACGGTTTGCTGTATGCCGTCCGATATGCTCTTCAGCTTGTCCTCCATATGCAGCCCCTCAATTTATGTTGATTGTCAGAGTCCCGTTGAGCTCTTCAATCTGCACACCCTTGCCGTAATTGTTCATGATAACCTGTTTTTTGGCCTGTGAAGCGGCCTCCGTCTTCTCAGAACGCGGGCTTTCATCACTTTTTGGGACGTCATCCACTATTTCGGCTTCGACCGGTGGTATGTCCGTATCTTCCGTCCGTTTCGCTTCAGCGGCATCTTTATGCCCTTTGTAGGGATAGACCCGCTCGATATGCGTTCCCAAAAGTGTCGGCTTCCAGTCCGTAATCGTGCTGCGACCGAGGATGTTCGTCGGTCGATGAAACAAGATATAGTGCCAAACTCCGACGAGAAATGGCTGAAAGCAAATCTCCGTAGCCGCAAGGATCTGTTCTCTTGTTGAGGGAGAGCCATCCTCATTTATATAGAACATATCTGTATCCGGAATGATGTCATTCCGGATTATTTCCACGAGCGTCTTTACGAGGCGCTCGTCTTTTTTTGAGGTCGTATCGACATCGAGGAAACCATCGGCAAACGCAGCCATGCGTGACAGCGCGGTCTGATAGTCATTTCGAACGCACTCGTCAAACGCATGAACTTCGGCAGAATCCTCGCTAAAAGGCAGGTATGTTCCACATTCTTTTCGGCAGTTCTTGTATGCGGAAGTATTTTCTTTAAATGTGCCACCGGCGGGCGCGGTAAAGTCAGGACTCATAACCTGAATAAACGCCAGCATGGTTTCCGGGTCGGAAAGACCGTCGCGCTTGCTCATGAAGCGCTCACGCACGCTGTTCCTTGACGGGTGTGCTTCCATCAAGTGGGTCAAAAAGACCCCGCCACATAAATACGGAATGCTCTGTTCAGGCATCGGCTTTCCTCCTTAAAAACTAATATCGTTACTATCGCTGCTATCGCTGCTAACCATAGCGCGACAACCTTGCTAACTATTGGATAGCTCCTGTGAGAGATCACGGGAGCCTTTCTTCCTGTGATCCTCAACGAAAGTCACAGGAGGAAAAATCCATGTCAACCAATGAAAATCGCAAGGAACACTACATCTACGACCCCGCAACCAAGCAGTGCATCCCTGTCAGCGATGAGGTCTACAACGCGTTCTACCGCCCGATCTGGAACACATTCCATAAGGCGCACCGCCACGGCTGCTGTTCCTGCCCCGGAAGCAGGTGGTGGCTCTGCGGCGGCGACTGCGCCGATTGCAAGTACCGCGCCGCCGGAGACAGTTTATCGCTCGACTACGAGCAGGAGGTGGTCGGCGACATCCGCGAGGACGAGTCTGCCGACATAGAATCTATCGTGACTGACCGCATCATCTTTGACCAGCTCCTTAAGAGGTTGGACGAGCTGATGCCGGAAGCTCGTCGCATTGGGGAGCTTCGCCTCGATGGCCTTTCGG
>CALLZZ010000194.1 GCA_937858235.1 uncultured Clostridia bacterium | reverse complement strand
TATTACTACTGTTGTAGGTGCTATTCCCAAGATTGTTAGCTCGCTGGTCAATGCCATTATTGGTAACATCGATAAGATTATCTTAGCGGGTGTACAACTGTTTGTGGCACTGATTGCAAATCTGCCAAGGATAATCGTGGAGATCGTAAAAGCCGTACCGCAGATTATCTCTGGACTGGTTAGGGCCTTTACTGGCTATATCGGTCAAATGGCACAAGTGGGCGGCAATTTGATTAAAGGGTTGTGGAAGGGTATATCAGACGCAGGTGCATGGTTATGGGGTAAAATATCCGGGTTTTTCGGAAATGTTGTATCGAGGATAAAAGACTTTTTCGGTATCCGCTCCCCTTCAACTCTATTTGCTGGAATTGGCCACAACATGGGTGAAGGTATCGGTGTAGGTTTTGAGGATGCAATGACAGCAGTTTCAAGGGATATGCAAAATGCAGTACCAACCAGCTTTGATTTTAATTACAGAGGTGTATCTGGACAAGGTAATGCCACGGGTTCAAGTATCACTCAAAATATTTCAGTTGTGACACCTAAAGCTCTATCAGAAAAAGAATTAGCACGGGAGTTTAAGAACCTATCCCGTAAACTGGCACTTGAATTGTAAAGGAGGTACGGAAATGGAGCTAACATACACCAATAGAGATGGAGAGAGTATTACGCTTAAGCAAAGCCGACCGTACTTTCTTACGAAGGTAGACGGTACTGGAAATATTCGTCAAACCGTCAACACTTTCAAGGCGCCGGATCAGGATGGCGCTTTTTATATTTCCTCCACACTAGATATGCGAAACATAACGATTGAAGGTACGGTTGTTGCTGATACTCCCGATGAAGCCTTTAAAAGGAGACAACGATTCCTTCAAATATTCAGCCCAAAGCTACTAGGGACCCTTCAATACCGTGACCGACAGATATCCTGCGTGGTGGAGGAGGCAGGTTTTAGTGTTTCTAATCGGCAACGAATACCAAACTTCTTTGTCAGTCTACTCTGCCCATCCCCTTTCTTCGAGACATTAAATGAGGTGCGAGAGGAACTGGCATCATGGATACCGCTATTTGAGTTTGAATTGGAAATTCCTATGAGTGGGATGGAGTTCGGAATGCGTCAACCTAGCCAAATCATTACAGTGGAAAATATCGGGGATGTATCTTGTGGATGTGAGATTGTATTCCGAGCCTTAGGTACTGTGTCGAACCCTGAACTTTTAAATATAGACACGGGAGAATATATCCGACTTCTCACTACAATGAGCGCTGGGGATGAACTTCGTGTATATACCCACTTCGCTGGTAAGCGTGTGGTCCAGATTGATGGGTCAACGATTACAAATGCTTTTTCACTGTTGGATACCAATTCGGTGTTCTTTCAACTCGCGGCAGGTCTTAATACACTACGATACGATGCTTCAGTCAATATGGAACTGTTAGAGGTTAGTATTTACTTTCGTCCGCAGTTTCTGGGGGTGTAAAGATGGAACTGTATATCTACAATTCAAACCGAGAGCTTGTGGGCATTGTGGAGTCCTTCGAGTACTTACGCTGGACGAGACGCTATTCCCAGTGTGGCTCATTTGAGTTAAAAGCGATTGCAACTTTGGAAAATACAGAACTATTAAAGGAAGGGAATATCATCTGGAAAAATGATGATGAGGAAGTCGGGATCATCGAACATCTGGAACTTTCTCAAACCGAGCATGAAATTATTACTGCAAGTGGTCGGTTTGCAACTTCCTTCCTCTCCCGCCGCATTGTTTGGCAAACGGAGAAATTGTCTGGTGATATTTCTACTTGTGTAGAGCAACTTTTAAATAATAATCTTATCAATCCTTCTGATGTAGCAAGGAAGATTGCGAACATATCCTTTTCTGCTCCAAACTTTAATGTTCCTATCAGCACACAGGTATCGTATCGAAATTTGATGGATGCTGTGACGGAACTATGTGTTGCATCGGATGTTGGCATTAAGACTGTGTTCACTCCTACTACAGGGGTTTTTACCGTAGCGTTATATATGGGAACGGAATCACAAGCTGTATTTTCTAAGGAATATGAAAACCTTACAGAACAGATTTATACAATAAGTGCTGGAGATTATGCCAACACCGCCCTTGTTGGTGGTGAAGGAGAAGGTCCAGACAGAACTTTTGTTGCAATTACAAGTGGCTCTGGTGAGACAAGGCACGAAATTTTTGTGGATGCTAAGGACTTACGGGCAGAAGACTTTGGTTTAGATTACATTGATACACTAATCTTTCGAGGTCAAAGTAAGCTGAGTGAGCAAGCCATACGCTATTCATTTGATACATCTGTCAATCCACACGGTAATTTGTCATATAAGATAGACTTCGATCTTGGGCAGACCGTCAAAGTTATTTCCAAAGCATGGGGTGTATCCATGACGACACGCATCACCGAAGTTGAAGAAACCTATGACGCAGATGGCCAGAGCATCAGTGTAGTATTCGGAAAAGCTGAATTGACAATAGCCCAAAAATTACACTCCGACTTGAGCGAGGTGAAAACAGCAATATCGGCTCCAACTGGCATATCTGAAATTGCACAGGCTTTAGGAGCAGTGGAGGATACGCTAGTAGCAGTTGAGGAAACCTTAGGCGACTTGACGGAGGTAGATTCAAAGATTCAAGGAGACAACGTAGCATCTACTATCAACAATCTGTATGGAAAACTACCTGCGCTCGAAATCAATGTTGGCGGAGGAACTATATCGATTGGACAATATGCGTTGTATTATATGAAACCTGGAGATGCCTTTTATTTCACCTCATGGAGTGGCAATAAGTTTAGTGACCAGCCAAGTGACGACGGCCATGTCTTTTTGATAAAACATAGCGGGGACAATACGGGAAATGGATATCAGCGGGCAATGGGTTTCTTTATTTCTCGCAATACGCTGACATTCTATGTGATTTCTGTTTTCGTATTTAATAACCCTTCTGGACAAGCAAACTGGCTTAATATCAATAA
>CALLZZ010000193.1 GCA_937858235.1 uncultured Clostridia bacterium | reverse complement strand
TGATAAAGACGGCTATATTGATACATTTGATATTTCCGGTAATCAAGAAGAAAATGCACTGGTTACTTCTTTGAGCCAAACAGTTTCTTCTATTAATGGTGCCGACACAGGGGCTTTTATTAGACAACTATCTCTTACAGGTTACAGGGGCATATATTCACAAATGTTATTGCCGACAAACGCCAATTCAACCAGTGATTACATATCCATGACGAACGGAGAAGCGTGGCTATATAACAGGTTGAATTATTCGAACCCAACCAGTTCAGACTTTTGGGATATGGAAGCAGGGCTTCACTATAGTAACACTTATGATAACTATGCAGCATATATCAAAGTAGATGGTGGTGGCATATATACTAAAGATCTTAACGGAGATACACCTCCCAGGTTTAAAAGTGATACCACAATTACACAAAACTTAAGGTATGATGGCAGCAAAATCAGATATTATGTAAATGGAACCAATAAATATAATACTTATCAGGCGATTATCTTTGGCGTACAAAAAACTTTCTCCGATACCTCTAAATTAAGAGTTGGCAAAGTTACCGGGCTTGCCTATGATAACTATGATGGCACTCAATCAGTGGGGAAAATAAATCTTACTTACAGTAATGTAAAATTCTTAAAAAATGATGGTACAGAAGTTACGCCCACGAGCTCTTTGTTAGATTCATTGGTTATTAATAACATAACTTATGGCACTGTAGATTGGCCTGCAGAAAAAATTACCAAAACACCAAGTACAGGGTCAATCGGTACCCAAACTCACACAATAAATGCCCAATAGCTTGACACTCAATAAACATTTGCTCTATAATTAATAAAAGATAGCCTTTTGTACTATAATTTTTAATTATAATAAAAGGCTATCTTTTTTTAATAACTTTCGCAAAGGAGGAAAACCAATGCCATCAAAATTTTATAAACTACTGCTTCTCACTGTGATGATTACATTCTTTTCCTGCATTTTTATACAACCTGCTTTTGCCACATATACTTATGAAGAATGTTATGATAAAAGTTGGGATAGTCCTGCAGAAGGAACCTATGTAACCATTCATTCCACAAAAACAGGGAAATACGTATCCAGAGTCAAATATAATCACTCTTATTGGATACCTTTAAGAGAAATTTTTGCGCCACATATAGAAAGTGTGAATTGGGAGCATAAAAACAAAATTGCTTATTTGCAAAATGATGACAAAGTTTTGGTTTTTAATTTTTCCGGCCAGGAATTGGAAATAAATTCCAACCAGTTTTTGGTGCCAAGTAAACATGCAAAAATGATTGACGGCAAAACCTATGTTGACGGCCTATGGGTGGGCTGGTTATTTGATAGGAATGCCGACAGTGCAATAACCGGGGATGACCCCACACGCCAAAGCCTGGAAAAGGAGCTTTCTTTCTTAAATATTTCCGCCACAGATATGATCGATGCTACCACGAAGGATGGCTGCCTTCACTTAGCTATCTATTTTAACGATATTTAGCGGTAACAGTGCTTGGAATGAGCCAGAACTAACAAAAAAAAGAACGATATAAATAGTATAGTTATATAAGCAAATATCCCCCGCCAAAAGGGCGTTCGTCAAAGGGATTACTCAAAACAAGTAATTTTTGACCGACACTCTTCAAGCGGAGCCAAAACAGTAAAGACCACGCCAAAAGGGCGTTCGTCAAAGGGATTACTCAAAACAAGTAATTTTTGACCGACACTCTTCAAGCGGAGCCAAAACAGTAAAGACCACGCCAAAGGATAAAACCTTTAGTGTGGTCTTACTGTTTTGCGGGAACAGCCGCCCTTATATTTTTTCTTTGACTGCGCGGAATTCAGAAACCTCTGCCGCGGACATATCGTAGTATATCACACGATTTTCGGCATCAAACTCACCTACCACCTTATAACGCTTTTTCGGCTTATAATCCGGGATGAGCGCAGCAATCACATCATGAAGATTTTTGTTGCCGCACCCAAGTGTGGTCGTCTGCTCGGTGCGGGGTTTGGAGAATGATACAGCTTTTGCCTCGTTGCTTTTGCATACGCGAATTGCAAAAATGTGTTGAGCCGGGTCATTGCAGTACTGCACTGTCTGGGGATAATTCAAATCCTCAAGGACGCGCTTGCTGAAGGTGATGCCGTTCTGATTGACGAAGATATCCGGGGTCGCGTTTGTTGTGAGGTCGAGCACCTCCAGATTGATATTGGAAAACTTGATAGCCATAATATTACTCCTTTTCTGCTTGGTAATCGCCAAGCTCGTTTATATTGTGAATGATTTTGATGAACTGCTCACGCTCGTCACTTGTCCAATTCATATCCATAAGGAAATAACCGCGTAAAACGCCGGATTTCACCTTTGCAACAGTGAACTGCCGCTTCATCGCTTGAAGCGTAGTGGCGCGTTTGCTCCATTTGCCGGAGGCAAGTAGCTCCTGCGCTTTCTCCCAATTCTCACGCTTGATGATGGCTGGGTGATTATTCTCCCAGAACCATTGCGGGAGAACATCCTTGTTTTTCACAGTTTTATGAGACAGATAGTCTTTGGAGTATGTCTTTTGGTATAAGACATCACCGCAGTATTTCTCGTTTGAGAGAATGCTGCGTATCGATGCCTGACGCCATGCTTCCATACCCATTGGCGAGCCTATGTTTTGCTGGGTGAGGGATACTGCTATCTCCTGCGGAGACGCACCTTCAAGAAAACTATCGAAGATGTACCTTACAATTTCTGCCTCGGCAGGCTCGATTTTTACCATGCCGCTGTAGTCTCGATAGTATCCGATTAGGTTTTTCACAGGGAATTTGTAAAGCCCTTCCTGCATACGGTAGCGTATGCCCTCTTTTATTGCGATACTTTTCTGCTGACTCTCAAGCTCTGCAAGCGCTGACAGAATGGATATAATTAGTTTGTTTTTACCGTCGCTGCTGAAAATGCCCTCCGACTCGAAGCTCACAGCCTCGGGTGGCTCCAAATTGCTGAGGCTCCGTAGCGTAGTCAGAATGTCCACTATGTTGCGTCCAAATCGGCTGATGCTCTTCGTCAGAATGAGGTCGATTTTTCCGTTCATTGCATCATCAATCATGTTCTGAAAGCCCTTACGCTTGTTCAGCGAAGTCCCAGAAATGCCCTCGTCCGTATAGATTTTTACCAGCTCGTATGTGGGATTGTTCTCTATAACGGCCTTAAAGTGCTGTACTTGCATCTCAAAACTGCCTACCTGCGCCTCCTCCGCAGTGCTGACACGGCAGTATGCTGCGACACGCACTTTGGGTGCTTCTTGGAACGCATACATCTTTCGCTCCGGCATGATGACATGACCTTTGCGCTCACCACTACGGTTTTTAGCTATGGTTTCCTGTATACGGCGTTTTTCTTCCTCACGACGGTCGGCCGTTTGACCTTTCTGCCGAGCCTGTTCGATGCGATCTGCATCTAACTTTTTTGCCATTTAGCCATCCTCCGCATTCATATTGCTGTGCGTTTTCATAATGAACACCCTCCTTTCTGCGAATAATGCACCTATCATGAGCCTCACCTCCCTTCATGCGTTTTAGCGCAAAAAAAGACCACACCGAGAAAAATCCCCAGTGTGGTCTGTGCGCGACCGCTGCATTATGCAGTTGTCGGCCATATACTTGCGCTTATATCTTCAAAAATCCCTGCTTGAAAGCATCCGGAAAGATGAAGGTTTTTTCACCGGCGCTGAAGGTGACGCGGATATGCTTCTGTGCCTTGTCTATCCATGTGACCGTACCCGCG
>CALLZZ010000192.1 GCA_937858235.1 uncultured Clostridia bacterium | reverse complement strand
TTTTCTAGTTGAAACCCCTACGGGGTGGAATTCCCTGTTTTTGCAGTGGAATCAATTCATTAGATTATATAGATAATTATTTATCTAATTTATATTATCAATGTTATATAGAAAGGGTAATTGATAATAAAGAATTTGAAAATAATTTGGATAAAATGAATACGCCGCCTAAAATGGTGCACATAGACCGCTGAAATGGTGCATACAGACCGGTGGGATGGTGCATAGCTTCCGCGTTCACGGTGCACGACTTTTTGGCCTTTGTATAATGAATTTGCATTACAAGATGCAAATTCATTAGAGGAGGTCAGATTATGACCAATCACAAAGAGATCCTCAGGCTCAAAAGCCTGGGACTCACAAACAAGGACATTGCAGCCGCCTGCGCCTGTGGCCGGAATACCGTGACACGCACACTGGCAAGGGCGCGGGAAAACAGATTGACATGGGAAAAGGCCTGCACCATGTCGCAGCAGGAAGTCTCTCTTAAGCTGTTTCCCGCAAAGACGGGTGCACCCACTTACAAGATGCCGGATTACGAACATGTCCACCGGGAGATGCAAAAGAGCGGAGTCACGCTGAGCCTGCTGTGGGTGGAGTACTGTGAGCAGTGCCGTCAAAACGGCGAACTGCCGTACAAATCTACGCAGTTTAACAAATACTACGCGGACTTCGTTCACAAAACGAAAGCCACCATGCACCTTGATCATAAGCCCGGCGAGACCCTGCAGGTAGACTGGGCCGGGCAAACGGCAGGGCTTGTGGACACGGATACCGGGGAGCTTATCACGGCTTATGTGTTCGTGGCCGTGCTACCTTACAGTGGGTATGCATACGTGGAAGCTTTCCTGGATATGAAACAGGAAGCCTGGACCACCGCCCATGTCAACGCTTATCGTTTTTTCGGCGGTGTTACGAGAATTCTTACCCCGGACAACCTTAAGGCCGGCGTGATCAAAAACACGCGGCATGAAGTCATCATCAACAAGTCGTATCAAGAAATGGCCGAGCATTACGGCACCGCCATCATCCCTGCCCGTCCCAAATCACCCAAGGATAAGGCATTTGTAGAGGGATCCGTTGGTGTCGTTTCAACTTGGATCATCGCGGCTCTGCGGAACCAGCAGTTTCTTTCACTGACAGAGCTGAATCAGGCAATATCGGAGAGACTGTATACATTCAACCACAAGCCATTTCAGAAAAAAGAAGGTAGCCGGGCAGCGTCGTTTGCGGAAGAGCGATTGTTCCTTCTGCCGTTGCCGGCGGCTCCCTTTGAACTAGCGGTATGGAAAGTAGCCACCGTCCAGTACAACTATCATATCAGCGTCGAACACATGAACTACTCCGTCTCGTACGAATACATTAAACAGCAGGTAGATGTGCGGCTGACACATTCCACTGTAGAGGTGTATTTCTCAGGCAACCGAATCGCTTCTCATCTGCGGCTGCACGGTCGTCCCAACCAGTATAGCACAGCGGACGTCCATATGCCGCCAGAACATCAGGAATATCTGCAGTGGAACGGCGAGCGCTTTCTCCGCTGGGCAGAGCAGATCGGAGTACATACCAACGCTGTGGTCAAGCTGCTGTTAACGGCAAACAAGGTGGAGCAGCAGGGGTACAAGTCCTGCATGGCACTGCTCAAGCTAGCGGATAAGTACTCGGCCCTGCGTTTGGAAACAGCCTGCAAAAAGGCGCTTTCCTTCACCCCCACGCCCAGCCTGAAAGTAGTCCAGTCCATTCTCAAATCTGGCCAGGATCAATTACCGGTACCGGAGCCGGAAATTGTACCCTCCAAGGCCGCACCGTACAGCTATATACGCGGCGCAGAGTACTACAGGAGGGATAAGTAATGCTGACAAATGAAACCATTCGCAAGCTTCAGGAAATGCACCTCAGCGTCATGGCAGAAAGCCTCCGCGAGCAGTTGAAGGGCTCACAATATAGTGAAATGTCCTTTGAAGACCGCTTGGCGCTGCTGGTTGATGCGGAGTGGGCTACGCGAAAAAGCAATCGTCTCTGCCGGCTCATCAGAACCGCCGGGTATGCGATTCCTTCCGCCTGCATTGAGGATATTGAATACCGTCCGGAGCGAAAGCTGGACCGTACACAAATCATGCGTCTTGCCGCCTGCGTATACATTCAGGAGTCCCACAATGTCATCCTGCTCGGCGCAACCGGCTCCGGCAAGACTTATCTCGCCTGCGCTCTTGGCATGGCGGCCAGCCGGAACTTTTATTCGGTCAAATATGTCCGTCTGCCGGATCTGCTGGTGGAGATTGCGATGTCCAGAGGTGACGGAACCTACCGTGAATACATGAAGAGATTGAAGAAAGTCAAGTTGCTCATTTTGGATGAGTGGCTACTGTATCCGCTCAAAGAAAACGAGGCGCGGGACGTACTGGAATTGGTAGAGGCTCGAAGCAAGGTTTCATCTACTATCTTCTGCTCTCAGTTCGATGTGCCCGGCTGGCATGAAAATCTATACGACCCGACGCTGGCCGACGCTATCTGTGATCGAGTCATCTATGATTCTTATACAATAAGGATTGAAGGCGACTCTATGCGCAAGCTCAAAGGCATCACGGAGTAAAACAATCTTGCATGGCGGTCATGTGCACCACGGCCCCGGCCGCCATGCACCATTTCACCGGTAGCTGTGCACCACCCCGCCCGGTCAACCCGCTCTCGCTGGCCGGCGTATGCATCCTCAGTGGTTTTTAGATTGTTTTCCTTAATGAATTGTTTTAGCTCTGATCGGGGTATCAATCTTTTTTTATCCATAATCATGTCCTGCCTTTCCTTTTTATTTTATATTTGGAAAGAGCAGAAGCACAATTTATTTTACACACTCATCAAAAGCTTTATGAACTAAACTTGTTTATATACTTAATAAAACGGAGAAACCGCTAGGATGGCACTCCTAACGGCTTCGATGAAACTTATTTAACTCATGCTAGTAAAAACCACTCGCCCCACCTTTATGAGGCTAATTTAATTATATCAAGCCATCTCTTGTTTAACAAGTAGTGGCACAGGGAATTTATGGATTATTAAATTTAAGGAGGTTTTTATTATAATGAAAAAACTTATCAGTGCGTTTCTTTCAGTCTTTATGTTTCTCCTGCTCCTGGTTCCCCAGGCCCAGGCCGCAAATGTTTCCGTTACTTATAACGGGACACCGGTAATCTTTCCCGACCAGGCCCCATTTATCAATTCTGATAACCGGACAATGGTTCCGGTTCGGGCACCGATGGAAGCGATTGGAGCAACCGTTACATGGAATAATGCTACCAGACAAGCCACTATTAAAAAAGACGATACAACCGCTGTGTTCACTATTGGAAGCAAACAGTATACCGTAAACGGTAAAACCCAACATATGGACACCACAGCGCAAATAACCAGTAATAGGACGGTATTCCCTATCCGCTTCGTTGCCGAAGCTATAGGGTTAACTGTAGGGTGGGACCCTCAAACATATATCGTTAGCATTAAAACATCGGAGACGCCAGAGACACCACCAGAGGAAACAAACACAACCTCAACGCAAAAGCCCATGAATGCACTTACCCCCGAAGCTAAAGCACGGTTGATGGCTTATCCTTATCCAGCAGGGGTAAATATCTATAGTCCTATGGTTAAATACACAGAGGAAAGTATTAAGGCCGGTTATTCAGGTACACATTTACAAGAAGTAACTCAATCATGGTGTTAGAGCCAATCCATAATGTCCTGAGATAGACGGTGTTAATTGTCCAAGAAT
>CALLZZ010000191.1 GCA_937858235.1 uncultured Clostridia bacterium | reverse complement strand
ATCCTGCAAGAGGCTCCGGTCTGCGCCGGAAGCGATTCCGAACTTGACCTGGAGACCGAAGGCACTCCAGAAGGTCTCATACTTCTCCCGTTCTTCCTTCTGAATGCGCATAAGCTCGTTTTTGATCTTTTTCTCCAGGTTGCGGCTGATGACCTGGAGGACACGGGTCTGCTGGAGCATTTCACGGCTGATGTTCAGCGCCACATCGGGGGTATCCACAATACCATGGACAAAGCGGAAGTGTTCCGGAATCAAATCCTCGCACTGATCCATGATCAGCACGCCGGAGGAGTAGAGCCGGAGACCACGCTGGGATTCCCGGGTGTAGAACTCCTGAGCGGCCTTGGTAGGGATAAACATCAAGGCGTCGTAGGATACGTTGCCCTCGACGGACACCCGCATGGTGGACAAAAGATCGGTGGTTTCACCAAAATTCTGTGTGTAGAAGTTCTTATATTCCTCGTCGGTGACCTCTTCCTTGGGACGGTGCCACAGGGGAACCATGGAGTTGATCACTTCCCACTCCTTGTACTCTTCCCAACCAGTCTGCTCTTCTTCCTTGGCGTTGGGATCCTTTTCCTTGGTCCGGGTTTTGTCCATGAGGCACTCAATGGGATAACGGATGTAATCCGAATACTTTTTCACCAGATGCTTGATAAAGTAGCATTCCAGGAACTGATGATATGCATCCTCGGGCAAGTCCTCTTTGATGTGCATGATCACATCGGTACCGACGGTTTCGCGCTGGGGAGCCTCGGTGATGGTGTAGCCATCGATGCCAGAGGATTCCCACTGATAGGTCTTGTCGCCGTCGTAACTCCGGGAGATCACAGTGATCTTGTCTGCCACCATAAAGGCAGAGTAAAAGCCGACGCCGAACTGGCCGATGATGTCCACATCTTTTTCTTCCGTTCCCTCGGTAGCAGCCAGATCCTTGCGGAATTTCAGGGAACCGGAGTTGGCGATGGTACCCAGATTGTGTTCCAGTTCCTCTGCGTTCATGCCAATGCCGTTGTCCGACACGGTCAGCAGGCCAGACTCCTTGTCGGGAAGGATTTTGATTTTAAACTCACTCTGGCTAATCCCCACCTTGTCGTCGGTCAACGCCCGATAGGCTAGCTTGTCAATGGCGTCGCTGGCGTTAGAGATGATCTCCCGAAGGAAAATATCCTTGTTGGTGTAGATGGAGTTGATCATCAAGTCCATGAGACGCTGAGATTCGGCCTTAAATTGTTTCTTTTCCATAACTCAATAGCCCCTTTTTATGTGAAGTGATTTTAACAACAAATGTGTTGGCGCCTGGCAAGGCGCGGATTAGCACTCTCTTTTCTAGAGTGCCAATACATCATACCCTATTTTCTCTGAGATTGCAACCCCGTTCATAAAAAAATTACAAACAGATCCCTTCCCTTTGGAATATCCGCCAACGTGCTTGTCTTTTGCGCCGGTTCGCGGTATACTACTAAAATAAGATTTTTAACGAAAAACACAGATGCACGCCTTGCCTGCGGGCATCGAAATTGGAGTGAAGTCATATGAACCGAACTACTATCGCCCAGCTTTACGCGGATCCGGAAGCCTTTGCCGGCCAGCAAGTAACCGTTGCCGGTTGGGCTCGTTCCATCCGGGACATGAAAAACCTTGGCTTCCTGGCTCTGAACGACGGGAGCTGTTTTAAAAGCCTCCAGGTAATTTTGAATAAATCCCTGTCCAACTACGCCGAGATCGCCGGACAAAACGTAGGCACAGCCTTTCTCGTCACCGGTCAGTTGGTGTTGACCCCGGAGGCAAAGCAGCCCTTTGAGCTTCACACAGCCACCGCTACCGTAGAGGGGACCTCCGCTCCGGACTACCCCCTGCAAAAAAAACGCCACAGCGTAGAATTCCTGCGAACCATGCAGCACCTGCGTCCGAGAACCAATCTGTTCTCCGCCGCCTTCCGGGTGCGCAGCGTGGCGGCTCATGCCATCCACTGCTTCTTCCAGGATCGCGGATTTGTCTACGTCCATACCCCCATCATCACCGCCAGCGACTGCGAGGGTGCCGGTGAGATGTTCCGGGTCACCACCCTAGACCTGGAAAACCTGCCCCGGACAGAGGAAGGCACGGTGGATTACACCCAAGACTTCTTCGGCAAAGCGGCAAACCTAACTGTTTCAGGTCAGCTGAACTGCGAGAATTTTGCCATGGCCTTTGGGGACGTCTACACCTTCGGCCCCACCTTCCGGGCGGAAAACTCCAACACCCAGCGTCATGCGGCGGAGTTCTGGATGATCGAACCGGAGATTGCCTTCGCCGATTTGAACGACGATATGAACCTGGCGGAAGATATGATCAAATATATCATCCGGTTTGTCATGGAGCGCTGCCCGGATGAGA
>CALLZZ010000190.1 GCA_937858235.1 uncultured Clostridia bacterium | reverse complement strand
CTTTGCTAAATACAGAAGAGGATTATATAAGTGCGTAGGTACGCTGATTGCTTCCATATCTCCTTGACGCGGGATAGCGAAGGATGGCAGTCTCTTTTCCTTTTTTGCCTTCTCTACTTCCGCAATTACCTGACGAAGCCATAATATCGCAGTCTCATTTTCCCTTGTGTCATCAATGCTGATGCTATACTCATCCTTTTCTTCGTTTAGGAAATTCTCGTTATTGTCATCCATAGGAACGAGATCATATCCGACCACCTGTGATTCCCATCGGTTTTGCTTAGCATAATAAAATCTGTCGAAATACTTTGTAAGCAATGCTATGGCTATTCTTTCAAAACGCTTGTAATCCTCAAAACTCCGCACGATAAGATCATCCTCAGGGATTAGGAGCTTGTACCACTGGTTGTTTTGCAGCAAATCTCTTAGATCCTGTCGGGTGATATTTACATTGTAACGTGCTTTTTCAGTTTTGTACCTTTGTAGTTCAGAGTAAATTGCATCATAGTCTAAAAACACGAGATGCTCGTGGCAAAGTGTAGCCACGTTTTTTGTGACCTCGCCTTCACTCCGCTTTTGCGAGGATTCAAATTGAACCTTTGAATAGCAGTCAAGTATAACTATGGGCACCCCTGGTTCATAGCGCAAGAATGGTTTTTCTGCGGCTTTCTTAAAGTCAGCGCCACCCTTTACACGCAGAGAATAAAGCCCTCTGTTTCTATATTCAGTATTTCGAATCACAGGCATTTTCAGAGTTAAAGGCTGACCCTTTTCACTCGGCACGCCCTCGGCCTCGAGGAACTCTTTGAATTGTCTCATATAGTCGGCACGGACACCGAATATATTAAGAGTTTCTAAAATGCTGATATACTCCGGTATAACAGTCTCCGGAAAATCCTTTTTATAAAAACTGCTCCGTTTCAGCGACATTCCACGGCCTTTCAAGCGCACGCCACGGCCGAAAAGCTGGATAATTTCACTGCCTTCACTGCGTCCAACATTCATAAGCCCCATTGTTGATACACGCCAACAGTTCCATCCTTCAGTAAATTTTTTTGAACCGATAAGGATGTTGATTGTTGACTTAGGCTTTGTAATGCCTTGAAACAACGAATCGGAAAAATCGATGGAATCCGTATTGAATCCGTTCTCTGCGCATAAGTTCAGAAGCGCTGAATCGTCGCCAACGTTGATAACACCAAATGGTTCGTTATCGCCAAGACGCAAGCGGATTTCGCCACTGATACCTCGAAGATTTTCGACATGAAGAGTAGCTCCCACCGAGGCACAGTTGAATACTGTTTTCAAAATATCCACATATGTTTCAGCCGGAGTCATACCAGTTGCAGTTAGATAGGGAAAGCTATTTCTAAAGACATCTCGGTTTCTGCTATCGAGCAGACCTGTATTGCCGGAGAGAATACGGCCGATAGTTTCTGTTGAGTCTGCTACTTTAGTTAAAAAATCTCTAAAAAACAACAGGATATCCACCACATCAGAAACCTTGCGACCGCGTTCGGTGCGCACGGCATTGACGCTTGCTCCAACAAACACGAAGAGCGGGTTTTCAACATTGAATAGCGCATATTCACTTTCTTGTGTAAGAAACAGCCGTTTCTGTTGATAATATGTCATTAAGCATGCAGTTAGGTAAGTATTACGTTTAATCTCATCGCTATCATCCGAGAGATTAATTATATTGTAATCTTTGCCATAACCATCGCCGTAGAAATGCTTATAGGAATAGTCAAAGATTATGCACTTGCCATAGCGCTCTGCAAGTGACTTATCACTAGAAGCTGCAATTGCTTGTCCAAAAGTTGCAGAATATTCAAAGGAGAACCCATTAAAGCATAGCTCATCCCTGTATTTTTGCCATTTACCTTCTTTTCCAGAGGATGAGCCTCGATGCCCTTCGTCCACAAATACAACATTGCGATTGCCAAACCGCTTAACAGAGACGATAGTATCTTGGTCCTTATCACCTAATTTTGTATTCTCAAGTACAATAATTTCATTAGCGTTCTGCATCCAACGACTGACCGACTTATCATAAACTCGTGCAGGAATTCCAGAAACGGCATAATCCTCTATGTGTTGGAGTGACAGGCCTTCCTTTGGTGTCAGCAAAATAAACGTTGCATCATCCGGTAATTTCTCATCGGAATAATGAAGATACTGAAGATAATTAATATGCATGATGAGCGTCTTTCCGCTTCCTGTTGCATTCCATATAGCGATTTTATTCAAATCCTTCGCTGTATACGGCTCATATGTATCATTCGGGAATTGCGCGTTAAAATCGGCAAGATAGGTATTCAAGCCGTCAATCAATGCTTCTCGATTATTAAAATATTGGTCAAGGTAGTATTCGACAAAAAGCAGAGACAGGTATTGGAAATACTTCAATACCATCGGCTCATCGCGATTATCGTTAATTTTTCTCATATGCGATACTATGTTTAGATCATAGCGAGCGAGCGATTCCTCACTTATCGCACACTTGCCACCAAACTGTGCTATCAACTGTTTATGAAAACCCGTAACACCTTCATCATCGATTTCTTCCAGCGACGGCTTTTTCATGTTAAGGGAAAGCTCCTTTAACGTACTAACCCCAAACTGTGCCAGTATATAACGGTTTAATATAAGTTTTTGATAGAATTTTAACTGCGGCTCGTTAGCCGTTGTTCTTCTTGCCATTGTGCCGCCTCCTATTCTGCATTCTCGAACATACGCTTTTTCATCTCTTCATCGATGAGGACTACCTGCCAGCTCTCGCCCTTGTTACGCAGATTCAAAAGGTTGTTGTCGCAATTGACATATATCCGCTTGAAACTCCGTGCGTTCGGTATCGTAAGAAAATAGGCATCAAGCGCAGCATTGTCTTTCTCAATGTCGCCGGTCATTTCACGCCATATAACCAGTGTTTTGTCACCGTTCGGAGTGGTTCCTTCGATTGTTTTAAATTTATAAGTACTTCCGGCTTTAAGTGAGGCAGTAACAGCACCGTAATCGCCTGTTGAAAAATCAGCATCATAAGATACAAGCGCATGGCTTTTTATTACCGTAAGTCCAATAAGATAATTGAAGGTTTCCACAAGGTCAATATTGCGCTCCTTGCTCTCAAGATTGCGGGCAATGAGCATCTTATAACTGAATGGTTTATCAAGTTTTTCAACATTCAATAAACTTGCGCTACCCGAAGATTCAGTATTGAGCATATAGGAGAGTATGTAATCTTCCCGTGCCGCACCAAGCAAATCATAATTACCGCCACTTAAAACAATGTTGTTCAACGTATCCTCGTAGGATTCGAGTCTTATGTATTTGAAGGCGTGAGAATTGCCCCTACGGGAGATCGGCTTTCCTTTTTTCCATCCGGCAACACCGTTGTAATCATCAGAATAAATAGCTTTGATAACACGCGGTTTTGTTGCCGTATCAAAATGATTGCCCATTTCGGCAAGGATATATTTCCTTGCACCTTTATCCTCATTGTTCAGTCTAATTATCGCGTGACCTGTAGTCCCAGAACCGGCAAAAAAATCAAATACTATTCCAGAATCTTTATCAGATAACCCAGCCTTTACGCAGTCTATAACAGTATAAATAGACTTTGGATAATCAAATGGGATGTTCATGGCTGTTAATAGTGCAGACCCATAGCTATTAGCAGAATACTTTTTATCGGTCCATGTCGTTTTATAGCGAAAAACAGATTTACTGCGCATTATGTCTATATCGCCTTGTTGAACATCACCCTTGACCCACAACTGGTCACGAATCCCTTCAACTGTACCACGTTCAAATACCCATTTCTTTTCAACGCCATTATTATCTATTGGATATACAGCTATCGTATTTTCATCGATTTTGATACAACGTGATTCTGGGTGGTAGTCATCAGGTGATACGTCTCCAAAGCCAATAATCTCGTTATTTCTCACATAAATGGGATAAAAACAATTTGCAGCATCAGTTCGCAAATTATTATTACCTGAATTATCTCTAAATGTACGTACATCTATACCACTCTCATCACGGATTTCTTGCCCAATAACATTTTTTAAATCACTATATACAAAATAAGCGAATTCATTGGTAAAAGAAAAGTTATCACCTTGCTGACCTGACGGATTATGTACAACAGTGATCGCTGTTATCTGTTTTGATGGGAAAATTACACGCAATAATTCTCCAAGTCTCGTTTGTTCAACTTCATCAATAGCTATAGTTATCACACTATCTTCCTTTAACAAATACGACGCAGCAGATAACCTATTCTCTATTAGACTTAACCAAGATGAGTGCTTAAATGTATTTTTATATAATATTTCGCTTGATTTTGCGTTGTATGGTGGATCTATGTATATGCATTTCACTTTATTTTGGTATTTTTGTTGCAGAAGGCGTATAGCTTGAAAATTTTCGCTATGTATCAACAAACCATCAAGCTTTTCATCTAAATTGTCAATGCTGGCAACTAGCTGTTCTTTAAATTCAGTACTGAAAAATGCCGTATCCAACACTAGAAACGGATTTTGCTTTAAAAATTCCACTGTAAGCGGGACAGAATAGGGTACCGTGAACATATCGTCGCCAGTGATTTCGTCAATAGCAAACAGGCACACCCATTCCTCACGCTGAGCGTCATTTGCAGCAATTTCGGGATACATGGATTCCGGCACGCGATCAAGTGTAATGCAATAATTCGTCTCAACAACGAATTTCTTTTTAAGGAATAATTTCTTCTGAAAGTCTTCAATCTGTGCAAGGAAACTAATTATCTTTCGCGCAATTTTTCGAATGACCTTTGCTTTTGTCAGATATTCTTTCGTTTTTGCCTCATCCTGCTCATCAATATCGTCAAGATAAATAACTTCATTCTTAATGTAGAAGTCAAGCTCGCGGCGCAAGAATTTTCCTAAATCCTTGTGTATGAAGTAGTCATATGTATTGCGTGCCGTGTAACGATTAAGGTGTCGTTCGAGCAATGTCTTATTGTCAGTAACCGTCATAATAGCAGCAAATGGTATATATTCCGGTTGCGTTTGCACAGCTGCAAAAGCCTCTACAATATCTGTTATGTGCCGTGCCTGCGCTGTTTTGCCGCTATATTCTGAAGCTTTGTATTCAACGTAAATAAAAAGTTCGCCATCAATCACTTCAAACGGTTTTTCAGTATAAAGCTGAAAGAAGCGTTTTTCTTTTGCTTTATTATTGTCCATCTCAGTTTCTGCTTCGATGAGCTTGAAGTGGACGGTTTCAACATACATTGTTTTGAAGGTATAATCTTTAAAATATTCGCTGGTCTTAACGTAATACTGATCAGCATTTGCCCAATGCAGTTTTACTTCCTCACCTTCGTAAGGAATAGCATACACACCATCTTTATAGCGACGCTGAGATATAAAATCGCCATCGTCGTAATAGCGGGAGAAGAAGTTTGTCAGGTGGTTATAAACATCAGCTTCAACAGCGGTAATATCGACGCTTCCAGCAAGCGACTTTTTCTGTTCTTCATATGCAGCAATTGCCGCAGCCTTAATAGCTTCGGGCAAGGTTCCACTTTTTGTTTCTGCAATTTGCCGATCAATTTCTGCGATACCGGCACTGGTATCCAATGCGGCAAGTTCACTCAAACCCACTGTAATTTGAGCGGGTAGTTCATCCTCAATGAATCTATTGATTTCATCGCGTTTCATACGCATAATGCGATAAATACCAAAATCGAGATCTGCTTGGTCAAATTGAAACATCTCACGGAGTATATTCATTAATTTCTTTTGATTGTCTGTCATTTCGTAGTACCTTCCTCTCGTTTATCCTCACCAGAGACGAATTCCATTATATCTTCCACATTGACTCGTAGTGCTGAGCATATTTTAAGAAGTACATCCATGCTGACATTCTGGTGCTTAGACAGTTTCGCCACGGAGGACGGGCTGATTTTTGCCAGCACCTGCAAATCCTGTTTATTCATATCGCGGTCTATCAATAATTTCCATAGCTTTTTATAGCTTACAACCAGCATTGTTGCCACCTCACAATTATATTGCACTCATTATAGCAGGAAATCTTCAAGTTTACAACAAATAACATGTGAATTCGAAAATAATTTTCAAATTATGCTTGATTCGCTTGGTTATATATCACTACGGCATCCGCAAAACAGCGGGCGCCGTATTTTTTTGTCTCTTTTCGGATTATGAGACTACGGTGGGTGCACTTTTTACCTTGTTATCTGGAGAACGGTGCACAGAAACCATCCTTTCCCGCTGGAGAAAAAAGATTTTCAAATATGGGGTGTATAAAACAGCGTTTAAATCTCCGTATAGCGAGAAGCAGAAAATTACTATAGCACATAAGGAATATGCAAAACGCTCCATCAAACAACCTGTTTTTATCCGCATAGCGAGAGTCAACAAAAATACAAACCCCAGAAGGAAGTGAAAGAGTGCAATACGACAATCTGCCAAAGGAACTGCGCGACAACGGAAAATTCTGTGTGTGGAAATTTGAAGCGCGTAAAGGAAAGACAAAACCGGGTAAGGTGCCATATCAAATCAGCGGCAAGCGGGCGCAATCAAATAATGAACATACCTTTTCAAACTACTCCGACGCTGTCGCAGCAGTAAGTCATTACGACGGTCTGGGGCTTGGTATTTTCCGTGGTTTCAGTGCAGTGGACGTTGATCACTGTGTAAATACAGATGGTACTCTGACCGCTATCGGGCAATCCATCGCAGAAATATTTACAGGCTGCTACATCGAGATTAGTCCATCCGGCACTGGTCTGCGTGTCATCTTCAAGGCAAGCGGCTTTCAGTACGATAGCGCGAAATATTACATCAACAACGCCAAACTCGGCGTTGAGGTGTATGTGTACGGTGCGACAAATAAATTCGTGACTGTCACCGGGAATGTTTATCAGCAGGGCGATGTCATTGAAGCGGGGGCGCAGCTACAAACGCTCCTCGATACCTTTATGCTTCGTAATATAAAACCAAGGGACGAACAGCCCGCCGTGACAGCCTCCTACCTTTCGGATGACATTGTCATTGAGAAGGCGAAAGCGGCAAAAAACGGTGTAGCATTTGCAAAGCTCTGGGAGGGCGATATCAGCGGATACCCGTCGCAGAGTGAAGCCGACCTTGCGTTCTGCTCCCACCTTGCGTTCTGGTGTGGCAGGGACATAGCACAAATGGACAGGCTGTTCCGGCACTCAGGGCTTTACCGTGACAAGTGGGACAGACCACAGAGTGGCTCGACTTATGGACAAATTACCCTTGAAAAAGCAGTATCTTTCTGTTCTTCCACATATCAGCCAGTCCTACACACCGAAGCTAATGAAGGGTTTGGTATTCTCACAGCGAGGTTGGCAGAACTGAAGCCGGACAGCAACCGGCGCTACGGCTGGTCGGACAACGGCGCAGGCAGGCTCTTCGCGGATGTCTACAAGTCATGCGCAAGATATGTACCGGAGCGGAAGGTCTGGTACGTCTATGACGGCACCCGCTGGGTCACCGACACGGGGGCTCTCAAGGTGATGGAACTATGCAAAGATCTCTCGGACGCATTGATGACATATGCGCTCAGCATTCATGATGAGCATAAGCGAAAAGACTACATCAAATACTGCGCTAAGTGGCAGCTTCGAAGCACAAGGATTACGGTTTTGAGTGATGCACAGAGCGTGTACCCCATTTCGATGGAGGAATTCGACACTGACCGATACCTATTCAACTGTAACAATGGAACATTGGATTTGCGAACCATGCAATTCCGTGACCACAGTCCGGAAGACAAGCTCACTAAAGTTGCACCTGTGAAATATGATCCGCACGCCGTGTGTCCACGCTTTACTAGCTTCATTGATGAAATTATGAGCGGCGATAAGGAAAAGGCAAAGTTCCTGCAAAAGGCGCTCGGCTACGCGGTAAGTGGGGATACCCGCTTCGAGTGCATGTTCTTCCTCTACGGCGAGACAACCAGAAACGGCAAAGGCACCTTGATGGAGAGCATCCTGCGTGTGTTCGGAGATTACGGAAAGGCGGTGCGCCCGGAGACCATCGCGCTCAAGCAGTACAGCAACAGCTCAAATCCCAGTGAGGATGTCGCAAGGCTGGCAGGTGTGCGCTTTGCCAACATCTCTGAGCCGAGCCGCGGCTTATTGCTCAATGCCGCACAGGTAAAAAGCATGACGGGCAATGACACCTTAAATGCGCGTTTCTTACATGAAAACTCTTTCGATTTTGCTCCGCAGTTTAAGCTGTATGTCAACACCAACTATCTGCCTGTCATCAACGACATGACGCTGTTCACCAGCGGGCGTGTACTGATAGTTCCTTTTGACAAGCATTTTGAGGAATGGGAACAGGATAAGACGTTGAAATCAGAGTTCGGCAAGCCGGAGACGCAGAGCGCCATCCTCAACTGGCTGCTTCAAGGTTACATTATGCTCCGCGAGGAGGGCTTTACCTTGCCACAATCGGTCATCGACGCGACAAACGAGTATTCCCACGACAGCAATAAGATCCAACTTTTCGCGGATGAATGCCTTGAAGAGCGGGGTGATGCCGATGTAAAGACCGCCGAGTTGTACGCTGCCTACCGAGAATGGTGTGCTGTCAATGGTTGCTACCCGGAGAGCAATCGTAACTTCAATCAAGCGCTGCGCTCCTTCGGCACCGTGCTTCGCAAGCGCCCTGCCGGTGGTGGAGACAAGACCACACTGCTCATCGGTTACAGGCTGAAAAAGACGTATTTATAACGTGGCACTCTGTGGCAAGAAATTATGATTATTTCCTATAGGAAAACAACTTTAGAAAACAACCATAAAAACCTGCCACAAGTGTCCCCAAGATGTTAAGGAGGTGGTGCCTATGCTTGTGTGGACATGACATTCCGACGAATGCGTCACTGTGACCCACATAAAACCATGGGGTGGGGGTATCAGAATCTCTACAGCTTTTTAAAGCGGACAGCGGCGTGGGGCAACGCGTAAGAAATCGCGGTTTCAAACGGGGTATATGCCCCGAATTCAAACAAAATTTAGGAGGATAACAACTATGTTAACAACTGAAACGTATTCCAGAGCATTCTGGAACAGCATGAGAAGCAAAAATACGGATGGTAGCGTTCTCAAAGAAGGTGCCAATCTTGCCAATGGATCATACTTTTTGCCCGAAGCAGCGTCAGAAAAATATGCGGCGGCATTGGCGAAAGAAAACCTGTTCCGTAGAATGGCTACATTCGTGAGAGCGACAACGAGTGGCGGTAAAATCATTACATCGGATACGCCTGTAGATGCGGACTGGGTTGGCGAAGGTGGGGCGGTGCCCGAGGCAGAACTGACAGCAAAAAGAATCGCGCTGGGCGAACATAAACTCGCTTGCATCTCGGTTTTGGACAGCAATTTCGTTCACGACACGGGATTCAACATCTCGGACTATCTGACTCGCGACTTTGCTCGTATCTTCGGCAAAGCGGAGGAGGATGCATTCCTCAACGGTGATGGAATTGGCAAGCCCAAGGGCGTCCTGCACGCCACAGAGGGTGCGGATGTGGGCGTTACAGCGGCTTCTGCAACGGATATCGCCTTTGATGAAATTCACAAGCTATACTTTTCGCTGAAACCGGAATACCGTTCCAATGCAATATGGGTCATGAATGACAAGACGGCGCTGGCCTTACGTGAACTCAAGGACAGCACAAACAACTATCTCTGGCGCGGTGCGGCAGACACACTGCTCGGCAAACCTGTGGTTATCTCTAACCATATGCCCTCTGCGGAGAGCGGTGCAAAACCCGTCGTGTTCGGTGATTTCAAGTATTACTGGGTTGTCCAGCGTCAGCCGCTATCCATCCGGGCACTGCACGAGAAATATTCCTTTGCCGATAAGATCGGATACTTCGGTATGGAAACGCTGGATGGCTGCCTGATTCGCTCTGAGGCAATCAAGGTTCTCCAAATGACAGAATAACAGCAGGGCGCGGCGCTGGGTCTGGTACTCAGGCTCAGTACCGCAAACCATAGCATAGACGGGAGGTGACGCTTATGGACAGAAAACCGAATAGCCGTATTACACGCAAAACCATAGGCGGCACCGTCTATGTTGTGGAATCATTGGTAAGCGATACGGCAAAAGAAACGGTGTATGACAAGATTATGCGGCTAGTTACATCGGATGCAAGCTGCCGAATAAAGTTATCCGATAGTTCAGGTTTATGTCCGAAAATCGACTCGACTTCTTCGAAATAGTACGGTAATATACATGCTGCCTACGCTTGAAGACTGTCGGAAACGGAGGATGATTAAATGTATAGACAGTTTACAAGTGGCAAGCACACACAAACCAAGGCTATAGACACCACAAAAGTCACGGCTCTTTACTGCAGATTATCCCGTAACGACGAGCTTGCGGGAGACAGCAATTCGATTGTGAACCAGAAGGCTATTTTAAAGAAGTATGCGGATGACAACGGTTTTCTCAACACAGAATTTTATGTAGATGATGGATACAGTGGAACGAACTTTGAAAGACCGGATTTCCAGCGTATGATAGCCGAAATGGACGAAGGCCGAATCGGCACGATTATTGTAAAAGACATGTCGAGGCTGGGGCGAGATTATCTGAAAGTCGGCTATTACACCGAAGTCGCATTCCCCAATGCCGATGTGCGCTTCATTGCCGTCAACAACGGCGTGGACAGCGCAAACCAGCAGGAAAGCGATTTCACTCCTTTTTTGAACATCATAAACGAATGGTATGCCAAGGATACGAGCAAGAAAATACGCGCTGTGTTTAAAGCTAAGGGAGAGTCTGGTAAACCACTCTGCACCAATCCGCCCTACGGATACATAAAAGACCCGGAGGACAAAATGCGCTGGATAGTGGACGAAAAAGCCGCTGAGGTGGTCAGGGCGATTTTCAAAATGTGTATGGAGGGCTTCGGACCCACGCAGATAGCGAAAAGCCTTGAGAAGAATCAAATTGAAACACCGACGGTTCACCTGAACAGTATGCGCATTAAGACTCCCGCCAAGCAGACGGAAACGCCTTATGCATGGTCAGCGCGTACGGTAGCAGACATTCTCGCAAAAGTCGAGTATCTGGGACACACGGTGAATTTCAAGACTCGCAAAAAATCTTACAAGAGCAAGGAGAAGATTTGGAACAATCCCGAAGACTGGATGGTGTTTGAAAACACACATGAAGCCATCATCGACGAACATGTCTGGGAAACCGTCCAGAGAATTCGAGACGGTAAACGCAGGCCATCTCGCATGGGTGAAATGGGTGTATTCTCCGGCATGATGTTCTGTGCGGACTGCGGCGCGAAGCTATATCAGGTCAGAGCCAATGGCTGGACGCATGACAAGGAATACTTCGTCTGTGCTACATATCGTAAAAGGAAGGGTCTGTGCAGTTCGCACCAGATACGCAATGTGGTCATTGAGGAACTGGTACTTGACGATTTGCAGCAGGTCATAACCTTTGTGAAGGAACACGAGCGGGATTTCATCGCAGCTGCCACAAAAAGTTCAGAAAAGCGGATTGCCGAAGACCTGCGTATAGCTCAGAAGGAATATGAGCAGGGACAGGCGCGAATTGCCACACTGGATAAAATCCTGAGGAAGCTATATGAAGACCGTGTAATGGAGAAAATTTCGGAGGAACGATTTTACAAGATGTCAGCGGACTATGAAGCCGAACAGAGAAGCCTCGTGGAGAGAGCCACGGTATTGAAACAGACGCTAGATGCCGCAAAGGAACAGAATCTGAACATCGACCGTTTTCTCAAGATTGTTGTAAACGGCAAGTACTTTTCCATAAATTCAGGCATTTTATTTTCCAGAAAAAC
>CALLZZ010000189.1 GCA_937858235.1 uncultured Clostridia bacterium | reverse complement strand
TTGACGAGTAGTCAGGACTCTCTGTCTATGACAGGGGGTACCTGAGTAGTTACAATTGCACATACTTTTACTAAAGATTATATAATCTAATATTACCTAAAAGTCTCAAATAAAAGTTGCATGTGTCAGATAAAGTATTTATCTTTAAGGTGTTAAATAAAAAATAACACTCACCCGACACATGCAATACAAAAATAGTAAAAAAATCTCATTTACTGCCAGTTCAGTAAAGAAAGAGTTCAGTTCAGAACAATTAACGTCATATTCAGGGTTAAGCGTAACCTCTGATTTTATCAACCATTGCGGCATTTATCGTCGGTTGGAACATCTTTTCCCAGCCACCCGGCACAATGCAAGCCGTTTCAGTACAGCCCAAATACTCTCAAGTGTCCTGTTGGCTTCGTTGTGCGGTGTTCACCGTTTGAAGCGGATTGAAAATTTCACCTTTGACGCCTTGGTTTCCCGCTTGTTGAAGTTACCCAAGAACATTGACGAGGACACCATACGCCGCCATTTGACAGGTTTGGGTGAAAGGGGCGCCCGTTCGCTTCACGAGTTGTTATTGGATTTTACCGGCTTGCAAGTTTCCCGTTGCGGGTTAAAACGCGTGACGCTTGATTGCGACTCAAGCACATTTACCGTTTACGGCAACCAACAAGGGGCTGAGGTGGGTTATAACTCGCATAAGAAGGGTTCGAAAAGCTATCACCCCATCTTATGTTTTGTCACGGAGATGAAACTGCTTGTCAATTCATGGCTCCGCCCGGGTTCAGCTTACACCTCAAACGGAGTTTGTGAGTTTGTCAAAGAAACCTTGGCCGCTCTTCCCCAAAAGGTGGAGAAGGTGTTTTTCAGGGCCGACAGCGGTTTTTTCAATGGTGGATTATTTAATTTGTTAGAAGACGGTAAACATGAATATTTGGTGAAAGTAAAGCTGAAAAACCTGAAAGATTTGCTTGCCGGGCAGACATGGCAACCGGTTGACCCACGGACGGCGACCTGCCGGTTTATACATCAATGTAGCGGTTGGAGGAATCCCCGCATGTTTTATGCCGTGCGCATCATAAAGCAAATGGTTGAAGTCGATTATTTTGGCGAAAAACAATTTGTACCCGAGTATGAGTACTTTTGCTATTGCTCGAACCTGAAAGGATTGGATGCCTTGCAGCTCCATACCCTTTATGGATCCCGATCAGAGAGTGAGAATTGGATCGAGCAAACCAAAAACTCGCTTTGTGCGGGAAAAACCATCACGCATGATTTTTGGGTAAACGATATTCTTTGGCAACTTTCGTCATTTGCCTACAGTTTATCGGTGCTCATGCGATACCGGGGCGACTTTTGGGTTTGGCGTCAAGAGCACTCTACCTTCCGAGAATGGTTTATCCGAGTGCCGGGAAAAGTGGTGAAATCCGGCAGGCAGGTCACGGTAAAAATGCCAAAGGAGTATTACCGAAAAGCGGGGTGGCGTGATTTTGAGCAGCGAATAACGACAACGATGACCGGATGACGGATTTTCACTTAATCGTCCATCGCCATCTTTCGTGTCGTAAAAGGGTTTATGACAAGGAATTGCCATGCCTTGGAAGAGTGGTAATGTTAATATATATAAAAATGCCACCATAAAAAGTAAATCAACACGTTAAACGTGCAAGAAACAGTGAAGATGAAAAGAAAATATAACGGTATCTCTCGAAAAAAAAGAGAAATTCCGCTTTGAAAACTATTAACTTGAGTTGGGAATTTTAAATGAGATTTTTAAGTCCAAGAATAACCCGATCGCTCGGAGCAATCCGTGTTCCATCTGCAATTCTCCAACTGGGAAGAATAGTTAATCCGACTATGCCAAGCGCCGAGTAGCCTAAAAATTGACGCCTGTTGATACTATTTTTTTCTTTCTTTTTCGTCATATCTTTTGTTTGATAGATAATAAGTTCTTTGGGTAAGCGGATAATACATAGAGAGTCAATCCAATATAAACGTTGCCCCATCTCTTTCAATTTATTTAATATACTACAGTCCATGGCCGTCACTTTCACAGTTGCGTCTTGCTGCGCCGGCACGATAACACCGCCAAGCGTTACGAAATACCCTATAAAAAAATCCGTTTCATTCTTCTAGTTTCCCTTTTCCGACCCAGAATCCATATTCCTGAATCTCAAAACCCTCATAAGGATTACCGGAAATCCTGTCGGCGAGTATAGAATGGAACGGCTGCCCCTTCATATTCTGATACTTCTGTACATGAACGCATTTCGTTTGATGCGATAAGTTTATCACAACAAGAATCTGCTCCCCCTTCAATTTCCGTGAATAGGATAATACAGCATCTGGTTGATCATTATCGACCCACTCCAACCCACCGGATGTAAGAATTTTTTCGGATTTCCGCATATTACATAACTCCCGGACAAGATTCAGGCGCATCTGCCCGGTAGGGGTTTCCTTATTTGCCCAATATATCGGGAGGCGTCCAAAAATACTATGCCGGGCGGTATCTGCCACTTCCTGTCCATTATACAGGAAAGGGATGCCATCCAAGGTAAAATTCATCACTAACGCAGCATTTACCCCGGCAAAACCCCACCTGTTTTCGCGCCGGTTATGGTAGTCGTCATTGGCAATGTCATGATTATCGATGTAACGTATGAAACGTGCGCCTGCAGGACGTTCACCAGCTATTTTTTTCCACGTTTCCCGTAAATCAGCAACCGTCTTTTTCCCTTCATATACCGATTTAAGGACTGGGAACCAGGTGAAAGAATAATTGATATCAAAAGCTTTAATTTGGTCTTCACGTCTTCCCCCTTCTGACAACATCCCTATATCCGGACGAATTTTCTCCAGCCGGTCGCGCGCCGCTTCCCAAAAGTCGAGCGGAACTCCGTCTGCAACATCACAACGGAAACCATCCACATCAAACTTACTTACCCAATACTCCATATTCTGCCAAAGATACTCCCGCAATTCATTGTTTTTGTAATTCAAAGCAGGCCAGTTCCACGCCGCCTTTATCGCGCTCCCATTCTCATCCCGTTTTACAAAATCAGGATTTTCAGAAAGAAACACCGCTTTCGATCCACAATGAAGGTAAACCATATCCAACATAACCCTTAACCCAAGACGGTGGCATTCATCTATAAATTCCTTCAGATCGGCATCTATGCCGTACTCCGGGTCGACGTGGTAATAATCCGCCATACGATAAGGATTACGTGGATTATTCATTTTTGAAGCTTTTTGCCGTGGGCTCCATGTCATCGTGTCCGCATCGTCATCTGCAAGGAACACCGGGCAGAGGTAGACGATAGTTACACCTAAGTCGGCCACGTGCGGAAGCATTTCGGTTGCAGCTTTCAAAGTTCCTTCAGGGGTAAAAGCGCGTGGCTGTATCTGATAAATAATGCCATTGGTAATCCAATCCGGAGCATTTTTTGCTGTCTGCTTGTTTAGATCAGGTTTTTGCCCATAGGAAATAATCTGGAAACAAACAAGAAAAAGAAAAACCGAAATAAATGATTTCATGCGTAAATTTTTATATCTAATCCGACAAAAAACCAATAACTACTCATAAGATTTGCCGTTGACTTGCATTTCGTACATGCGGACGATGCCGTCTCTGGCGCCGTTAGTGAAATAAAGGCGCACCTTGCTGGTTTTGGTCGTTTCAAACGTGTTGGAATATGCAGTGGCAGTATTGCCTGTCACAGCAAAAATATCGACCCACTGTCCGTCAACCTCTTTCTGAAACTGGAAAGCAATAGCCGGATAGCCCGACTGTGTCCAGAACTGGACAGAAAAAATCTCATATTCCTCCTGTAAATCAACGGCTATCCATTGCGGGCCATTAGTCGTGGTCGCCTGGCACAACCAGCGGTTGGTAGCATCTGACGTGTTAAGGATACCGTCAACAGCCTTCGACGGCACATATACCGAACTGTTCTGATAGACGCTGCTTGCGGTTGCGGGTTTTAACAGCGCCACATTAACGGTACGGAAAATGCTTATTGTGATGTTTTTGGATATATTGCCCGCCTTGCAGGTAATAGTCGCCCTTCCCAGACCAATGGCCGTCACTTCGCCGGAGGCGCTAACGGTGGCTACCTTTTCATTGTCCGATGACCATTCTAACCGCCCGTAGTCGTTGGCTTCCGCAGGGACAGGAGTCGCCGACAGTGTTCCCTTGGCGCCAACCGATAATTCGACCTCCGACTCTAATTCCAAGTCTTCGAGGGTTACCTTGACAATCGCCGTAACCGGTATCCTTGCACTTCTGTTGCCGCTCGTAGCAATGATGTACGTGCTCCCGGGGCCTACCCCGGACACCAGACCGGAAGCACTGACCGTCGCAACCGATGCATCTTCGCTCTCCCAACTGCACGTCAACTCGGTCGGACTGGCCGACAGCTGCATCTGCTCGCCGACAAACATGCTCAACGACTGATGATTGATGTATAACGATTCTTCTACTTCCGTCCTTACATACGGGTCGCAGCCTGCAATCAAAACTACGATTGCAAATATCATATATATCTGTTTCATAATACGTTAATCTTTATTCTGTTATAATTCAACTGTTCTCTTCATCATCGGGATTAAAACTGAGCCTCAGTTCTTCCTTCATCTCGTATGTGACGCCCTCTACCGCGTAGTTATAGCGCAAGAGGAAGGTTTTATAGGTAGCGTATCCGTCGTCTTCGATTTTGAAGATATTGGGAAAATCGGGGTCACCGTCAACAGTAGTCACTTCGATATCGCCATAAGGCAGGATGCGAACGTTGTCGTCATCATCCACCTCCAGTATGATAGCCGATTGTTTGAGCGTTGTCACATCCGACACGAATGCCGTTGTACCGACCATTATGCGCACGCGGTTACCGCTCAGCGGATGCATGATTTTCGTGCCGGGCGTTTCTAACTCGCCTCCTCCACCGACGCTCTGTTTAGCACGCATCGTATAGTATGTATTGCCGTCGGAGCGTGCAAACCGGTTTTTGAGCATCACCCGATAAAGGACATAACTCTTTTCGGGATTGGCCTCATAAGTATCGTGAGTATCAATCTTTAACGGTAAAAAATAGACGGAATCGGGTGACAGGCCGTTGGGGCGTATCCTGACCGGCAATTCGGCGCCTGTCGTCCCGCTCTTAATCGTCATTCGGTAACCGTCGATATCGTACTTGTCGGCAGGCAGGGAAAGAGCATAATTGGCATAATCAACGTCGTAGTTAACCTTGTTGTAGTTGTCGAGCAGCGTCTGGTCTTCAACAAGCAAGATATTGATGTCGCGCGTTATTTTGTTAGAGCCGCCGCACGACACCGATACGTAGCCCGACGATTCCAACTGGCTCAGGTCGAAAAACTCTGAGTAAACGTTGTTGTCCCCGCTGATGAGCGCGAACACGTTCTTGTACTGTTCCTTCTCGAACACTTCATCCTGATTGCAGGAAGTTTCTCCAAAGCCCCATATAAAGCAAAGGATAAATATAACAATTTGATATTTAATTCTTTTCATATCTTCTAATTTCTAACTTCTGACTTCTGACTTTTTCATTTCTCCCATCCCGGGTTCTGGTCGAGCGAGGGCAGGCGGCGTACTTCGTCTAACGGCAGCGGCAGGAATACCATGCGTTTCGCCACGATACGCTGTGTTATGCGTGACGTGTTGGGGATACTGCGGCGATAGAAACCCTCCTTCGGGCTGTCGATATTCATTCCCATGATTGCTTCGCCTTCGCTTTTCTCGTAAATACCCCAGCGGCGGACATCAAAATAGCGATGGTTCTCATACAGAAACTCTATCATTCGTTCGCGTTCAATCAGTTCCTGTATTTTGGAAGCGTCGGCAAGTTCGGCATAAGTCAGTCCGGGCAGTCCGGCGCGGTGGCGCACCTGATTGAAAGCCAGCCTGATTTCTTCGATATTGCGGTCGAGCGTATAACTCTCGGCTCCAAGCTCGACTATATGGTTCGCTGTGAGATTATTGAGCGCCTCGGCATACCAGAGCAATACATCGGCATAGCGAATCATTGCATACGACTTGTTCATCGTGCGGCGGTTTGTACCCTGAAGGGCGTCGGTGGGATGAACAAACTTCTTGCACACATAACCGGTAGCAGGTACCATACGGCCTGTTTCGTGACCCGTCTTGCCGTTCGGGGCATCATAGTAGTAGGTAATTGTCTGATTATAATTACCGACGTCGGTAGCCGAACTCATTGGCCAGTGGCACTCGCTGAATCCGATAGACGCATAAAACCTCATCTCTCGATTATTATACATGTTGTAAACGCCGGCATTGAGTTGATAGCCGGAGAATGTTTTGACCGATGTCGTAAACCCGTTCTCGGAATAGGGGTAATCAAGACTTGCGTCATAGATGGTACGTCCGTCGGCCATAGCGTAGGCGTCGATTACTTTCTGCGTCACTCCCATTGTGTTATACCCGCCGTTTTTGACCGGAAACGCAAGATTAAGACGCAAATCAGTGGAATTGCAGTTACGCGCCCACACATATTCAGGATTGACAGTGATGACCGCCTCGCCCGTAAACATGTCAGCGTAGGAATGGAAGTGGTCGATACCTGCGGCCCCGCCATCTTCCCAACTATTGTAATAATCAGGGTCGGAGATGATGTTTTCGGGCAAGGCAGGCGTCTGGTCGTCGGCTTCAACGGTGAACAACTTATATTTTCCGGTGTTGATAAGCCTTTTGGCTGCGGCGGCGGCAACTGCCCATCTGTTCTCGTCGTAAGACTGCGACACGTATTGAGCGTCGTCGGTGGTGCGACGCCAATCTCCGAAGCATGCGCGTGCAGCATCGCCGCCATTAAACAGCGGGCTGGCATGAAACAGCCGTACTTTGGCTATCAGTCCCCACGCGGCGCCTTTGGTCGGTCGTCCGAACTCCATGATAGAGACCGTTTCGGGCAGCCATGCCGCAACCTCTTCTAACTCGCCGCAGATATACTCTACAGCCTCGTCGTAAGTGCTGCGGGGGCGGTCATAATACCCCAAGTCTTCGTTTGAATTGGGCAAATCGTCACCAAGTATGATCGGCGGGCCGAAATCGAGCAGCAGCCGGTAATAGGCATACGCCCGGATGAAACGTGTGTTGCCTAATATGTTAAACCGGTCGGCCGTTGTCATGTCGGCAGCCTCATCAATACGGTTAAGTATCGTATTACACTTGCGGATAATCTTGTAATACGTGTTGTATGATGTTCTGAAAGAAGACAGGTTTTTGGCGGATATCTCGCCAAGAATGTAGCCCAAACCAACCTGGTTGGTAGTATTTGCTAACGAGAAGCCTTCATCACAGGCAAACGGACCGGGAGTATAATTTCCGACCATAAAATGTGTTTCATTAGGGAACATACCCGCCGCTTCCCACATATATGCTTCAATGTAGCGTCGTGACGCAAAGATGGAATCTATCTTCAACTCGTCGGTAAAATACTTATCGACACTCAGGTAATCGCACGATGCGATGCTACCGCAGAGTATAACCACAGTTGAAAACATCGCAGTTACCCTTGAGCGTAGGGATGCGGTTACTCGCGTCCCTACCATATAATATATTATTTTATTTATATAATTTTTCATATTGTATAGTTATCAATTATCACAAATTAACATATATCTGAATCGCATACGTTGACGGGATAGGATAAACCCGTCCGTTGTATTGAGCCTGTTCGGGGTTGAACAGTTTCACCTTGTCCCAAACATACAGATTAGTACCTATCAGCTGAAAATCAATCGATTGCACTCTTAATTTCTGTAATACGTTGCTTTTCAGATTATAATTCAGCGTTATCTCCTGAAGTCGAAGATAGCGCGCATCGCCTTGCCAGAAGTCCGACAGTTGTGAGTTGTTAGCGTTATAGCCGTATTGCAGACGAGGGAAGCGCGCGTTGGGGTTCTCGGCGAGCGACGGGTCAATGCCGTGTTCAAGGGCATAGTCGAGCGGTATCCAGCGGTTCTTCGGGTCGTTGACAATTGTCAGCACATTACCAGAGTTCTCGCCATGAAACGGTACATAACCCATGCCGTTAGTATAAGTAGTACCGCCTTGAGTAACTGACTGACCTACATGGAAGTAATCGGTCTTGCCGGTACCTTTGAACAGTATGCCCACGGTGAAAGCCTTGTAGCGAAACTCGCCACCGAAGCCGTACATCAGCAGCGGGTAGGTGCTGTATGACAGCGGCACGCGGTCGTCGCTGTCTATCCGGCCGTCGCCGTTCATATCCCGATACTTGATATCGCCCGGACGAACGGTCCCAAACGTCTGTGTGGCACTCGTGTTGATGTCATGTTGGTCTTTGAACAGGCCGTCGGAAATGTAGCCTCTAATCACGCCGTATGGATAACCCGATATCTCCTGATAGGGATACTTGGGATTGGCCTCTTCCCAATTACGGACATTATTTCGCGAATAGGTGTAATTGCCTCTTAACGTGAAACTTGTATTCTTGTTGATATCGTGACTGTAGCTCACGTTTCCGTCAGAACCGAAACTCGTCATTTTGCCTACATTCCCGAAAGGCATACTTACAAGTCCGACATAAACAGGCACTTGTACGCGCTGCTGAAAGATGCCGTCGCGGCGGTCGCGAAAAAAGTCAACCACAAACGACAGTCTGTTCTTCAGAAATTTCCCTTCAATACCGATATCCGCCTTCACCGCCTTCTCCCATTCAAGGTTATCGGCGCCGATAATGGATTCGCCAACGCCCTCCACTGATGTTGCGCCCCAGACGCTGGCTGTCGTTACATTCACTAATGTAAGATAGGGAAAGCGCCGCGAGGTCAGACGGTCGTTGCCGACTGTTCCGTAAGAGCCTCTAATCTTGAAGAAATCCATCCATGGCATGGTTTCTTTCACCCAGTCGTAACCCGTCGGGACCCATCCCAACGCGATAGACGGGAAGAAACCGAACTGCCGGCCGGGCTGGAAGTTCTCCGACCCCGTGTATCCGAAGTTAAAGTCAACCATGTATGTATCCCTGAAACCATACGTCACCCTGCTTGAAAGTCCCTGGTAGCGAACAGGTATGGAGTTAAGATTTGTTGTGCCTTCGCTTGCCTTCTTCTGGTCGTTCATGTAGTAATACAGCAAGGTCGAAAAACGATGGTCGTCATTGAACTGTGTCTCGTAGTTGAGTGTCCCTTCGAGATGGTATTTGCGGTATTGGTCCGTATTCTTGCTGTAGGATGCGGGGCTTGACGGAACGCGAAGCACAGTCATCAACTGACCATTGTTATCGCGGCCTATGGCCTGGTAAAGAGCCGGTTGGATAGAACGGTTCTCGCTAAACCAACTGTAAATGTCATACGAGCCTTGTACCCTTAGTTTAAGCCCTTTGAGCAGCATCGACAGGTCCTGATTGAGCGCCAGGGTAAACTTGCCGGTGAACTTCTGGTCACTGCGTCTTCCCATTTGGTTTATCATCACGTAAGGGGACGTCATGGCACCGCTGCCCACAGCAGGATACTGCCCGTTGGAATATACCGTCGGCAGCGTGAGTGGGTTGATTTGCGATTGCGCCTCCCAGATATAATCGGTGCTGGCAACGCCGGGCTGGTCGTTGACGGAGAGGAAGCCGTCCGTGCCGAAATAGAGCGTCGTAGAGGGCGACAGTTCAAGGTCGATATTGGCGCGGTAAGTGTAGGTGCTGTAACCTACATTGCTACTGTAAGGACTGTTACGGTCATATTTATACGCGGCATCTTCTTTGCTCCCGCCAAGACTGAGGAAGTATTTCGCCACCTGTGCGCCACCTCTTGCACTGACATAATACGACTGGCGTAACGCATTGTGGCTGAGCACCTCATCCTGCCAGTTGACGTCCGGATAGATCTCTTTGTCAAGGCCGTTCTTGATGATATCGAGCATCACCCTGTCATAGCGCGACTTCTCTCCGCGTACCTCAACCGCCTCGTTCACCAATTGCGCATAATCGTACGCCCGCAGATATTCGGGAATGCGGTTAAGGTGCGAAAGGGTATAGTTGACGCGGGCAGTGATGTTGAGTTTGTCGGCGCTGCCGCGTTTGGTCGTCACAAGCACGACGCCGTTAGCGCCCCTGACGCCATAAACGGCTGTTGCAGATGCGTCTTTCAGCACCGAGAAACTCTCGATGTCGGCCGGGTCGAGCGAGTTGATATCACCCTCGAGACCGTCAATCAGTACTAATGCGCTGCTGTTGGCGCCAAATGTGCCGATACCGCGCACCCAGAACTCGGAAATGTTCTTGCCTGGCTCGCCGCTTGTGAGCGTTGAGATGACGCCCGCCACACGTCCGCCAATCAGATTGCTCACCGAGGCGACAGGCGTCTGCAATTCTTTCACATCAACACTCGTAACCGCCGCAAGCGACGAAATCTTGCGCTGCGTCGTACCGAAGGCCGACACAACAACCTCATCCAATTGGGTAGCCGCTTCAGTAAAACGGATCTGCAAGTCCTTCTTTTCTTCCAGGGCCACATATTCTATTTTCTCGTATCCGACGAACGAAAAGACGATCACATCGGCTCGCGTTACCTTGATGCTGAACTTGCCTTCGTTGTCGGTCATGGTGCCTACGCTTATCTTATTTTTCAGGTAAACGGTCACGCCGGGAAGCGTCTCACCAGTGCCGTCATAGACTGTACCGGCAATCGTAAATGTCGTTTGCTGCGCCGACAAGCCCGTACAGACCGCCAGCAATAAACATATTATGAAAAATAATTTATGTTTCATATTCTCTAACTTCTGATTTCTTACTCCTAATTTATCGCTATCTTCCTCAACCTACCGTTACCCCAGTCGGCGACATAGACCGCGCCGTCGGCGGCTATACCCAGTCCAAGAGGCGTGTTGAAAAGGGCTTCGTCCTTGCCGCCGTCTTTCCATCCGGGCGTGCCGGGCATTCCAAGAACGGTCTCGACCATGTTCTGCGGCGTTATTCGTCTGATACAGTGATTGCCCGCATCGGCGACATAGATATTACCATCGGCGTCGGAAAACGCCATGCGCGGGTCGTTAAACTGCGCCACATCAATCGGTCCATTACGGAAACCCGCTGCCGTACTGCCGCTTAGACGCATAAAGGTGCCTTCCGGGTCGGTCACGTCAAGGCGACACACGCTGTTGGCATTCACTCCCGCATTACTCCTCAACACGATATAGAGCATGTTTGGCTCTTCCGGACGGAATGTCATTCCGAGCGCTGGGCATATCTTGTAAATATGTCCGGAGACTCATACCGGCTGAAAGAAACAGAAAAAATGATGAATGAAAAATGAAGATAAGAATCAGAATAAGAACGCCCGTTTCCCTGTTGGGGGCGGTACCGCCCCCAACAGGGAAACGGACTTGGAGATTAAATTAAAATGGTATACTTTTGGATTGAAATACTGGTATACTTTTGGGGTGAAATAAACAATATGACAATTATGAGTCTAAAGGAGCACTATATCGGTCAATGAATGCCGATATGCTAAGGGAAACCCTCGATAAACGGCTGTGGGGACTGTTCATAGAGTTGTTATGTAATGTATGCGAGGTGCTGGAAATGGACGCCAATGATTTGCTGGAGAAGATGCTGGTTAATCCTAAAGCAGAATCAATGATTTTAAGACTATGTTCTTCGATGGTTAAGGAAGAATGATAAATTGGAAAATATAAAATGCTATAGCACAAGGATATAAAAAATAATGCACTTCCTTTCTATTTCTTTGTTAGTTATTTAAAGGAAGTGCGAAACATCAGACACTTATTATGGCGGTATTAAATCAGAGATTGTTGATTTAAAAAAAATCACTACTGACCGACTAAAAAAAGAAGATGATGAAGAAAAAATAGGGACTTAACCG
>CALLZZ010000188.1 GCA_937858235.1 uncultured Clostridia bacterium | reverse complement strand
GGTATCAGGTGGAAAAGGTTTGCGCGGTGGACATGTTCCCGGAGACGGGGCACGTGGAGACGGTCTGTTTGATGTCAAGGGTCGAAGGAAAATAGGCGCGAAAGCCCAGTAATACTGCGGTTTTCGGGCAATCGGGCAAATTTGGCATCGGGCAGGACGAACGCTTCTCGGTAACTTATCCAAGGGCAAATCAGGTCAAAAAGTGTGAGAGTTGAGTTGCCACGATAGATGTCACTAAGTTGAGTTGCCGAGTTAGATGTCGGGGAGTTGTGGCTGTGAGATAGATGTCAGTAATAATCACCAATTCCGGATGCGCAAAAAGCGTCCGGAAATTTTTTTGAAAAAAATAGATGTAACCATTGACATTACATCTGCGGCGTGTTATATTATGCTCATCAGATGAAACCGTAGCGGTTACAACTGGAAAATACATTAGCGACAATCTAAGGAGGATACCATCATGACAAACAAAGAAAAGGCACTGGCACTTATCGGCACATTCGCAAGCGGTGATACCACAAAGGCAAAGGAACTCCTTGCTCCCGGCTATATCCAGCACAACCTTGCCTATGGAACAGGTGCTGACGCTTTCGTAGGCAGCGTTGCCTACCTCGCATCCGCTCCCGTTAAGACTACTGTCAATAACATCCGTGCATTCGAGGATGGAGACAAGGTGTTCCTGCAGACTATATATAACTTCGCAGGAGCAGGTGAACAGGTCGCCTTCGACATCTTCCGTTTCGATGCTGACGGCAAGATCGCTGAGCATTGGGACAACCTTGCTGCGAAGGCTGATCCGAATCCCTCAGGTCACACTCAGGTTGACGGCTGCAACACGCTGGAAGACCTCGATAAGACTGAGGAAAACCGTGATCTCATCAAGAACTTCCTTCATGATGTAATGCAGGGCAAGGCTCCCGAAAAGACGCCTTCCTACTTTGACGGGGACACCTACATTCAGCATAACACAGGAATTGCTGACGGCCTTTCCGGTCTCGGCGCTGCTCTTGAAGCACTTGGCAAGCAGGGCATTCAGATGATTTATGACAACATTCATCAGGTTCTCGCACAGGGCAACTTCGTTCTGGCAGTTTCAGAGGGTACCTTTGGCGGCGCGCCTACTTCCTACTATGATCTCTGGAGGATTGAGAACGGTAAGGTGGCAGAGCATTGGGATGTCATGGAAACCATTGCTGACAAAGATACATGGCAGAACCAGAACGGCAAATTCTAATGTAACCGTTGAAATTACAGCATGCATGTTGTAGAATGGTAGCCGGAGGTGGTTTATATGCAGATATCGAGTCGATTTACCGTAGCTTTGCATATCTTCACCTGTGTGGATACGTTTAAGGATGAATATAAGGTTACGAGTGATTTTCTCGCAGGTAGCATAGGAACGAATCCGGTCATCATTCGAAAAATACTCACACAGCTGCAGAGCGCCGGGCTTATCACGGTGGCAAGAGGCACCGGAGGTATTGAGCCAACAAGAAAACTGTCAGATATATCCTTTTATGATGTATATCATGCCATAGAGCCGGTGGAAGGCGGGGACTTGTTTCGGTTTCATGAAAACCCAAGTCCGGAATGCCCGGTAGGACGAAATATCCATGCTCTTTTGGATGACAAGCTGAAAGACATTCAAAACGCGATGGAGGACGAAATGAAAAAGTACACCATAGCGGACTTAAGCACAGGAATGCAGGATATTCTGGCAAAAGAAACCTGACAAAGCAGGACTCCGGGGCAGACAGCTTCGGAGTCTTTTTGAACAGGAGGTGGTTAACGTGGAAGCAAAAGACTATTTTGATTATATAGTGAATGAAATACATCGAACGATTGTTGCCACTGTAGATGACAGCGGTCTTCCTGTGACGGCAGCAATCGATATGATGGACAGTGATGAAGATGGACTGTTTTTCCTCACTGCCAAAGGTAAAGGTTTCTATGACCGCCTGAAAAAGCGCAAATTTCTTGCATTAACGGCGATGAAGGGCGAGGACACCATGAGCAGTGTAGCTGTGTCCATCCGGGGTAAAGTTCGGGAGCTTGGATATGAAAAGATTCCGGAACTGTTCGAGAAAAATCCGTACATGCACAAAATATATCCTACAGAGGAGTCTATGCAGGCACTGACTGTTTTTCAGATCTATGAAGGAACCGGTGAATGGTTTGACTTGTCAAAGAAACCGATAGAGCGTGCATCATTTCACTTCGGCGGAGCGGAAAAAAAGGCAGAGGGATATTTAATCACAGACAAATGTATCGGTTGTGGAAGCTGCGTGGCAGTTTGTCCGCAAAAATGTATCATTCATGACGGAGTGCCGTATGTGACCGAGCATGAACACTGCCTGCATTGCGGTAACTGTATGACGGCTTGCCCTGCAGGTGCGGTGGAAAGAAGGTAATGCAATGAATGAGAAAAAGACACAGGATCAGCGCTTGGATTATCTCGTTGAGCAATTCAAAACAGATTCTGTCCAATATAAAGATTTGGAAACACCAAAAGATACCGAGGGAAAACGGCGTATCCTTCGCTCACTTATGAATATCCGTATGCCGAAGGCTATTCCAGATGATGTGCTTGCTGTGCAGGATGAATATCTTTTGGAAAGGGTATCTGAAAAAGGCGTAGTGGAGCTTTCGGATATTCCGGTTATCAGAGATGGCTTATCCGTCTGGCAGGGAGATATCACAAGGCTAAAAGTGGATGCCATCATAAATGCAGCGAATTCGCAGATGCTGGGCTGTTTTGTACCGATGCATACGTGCATTGATAACTGCATTCATACCTTTGCCGGTGTGCAGCTTCGAGCAGAGTGCAGCAGACAGATGAATCAGCTGCGGATCAGATATGGCAGGGATTATGAACAGCCGACCGCTGTTCCCATGCTGACCGATGCCTATAATCTTCCTGCGAAAAAGGTGGTTCATATCGTAGGCCCGATTGTACAGTATGAGCTGACGCCGGAACTTGAGAAGAATCTGGCGGACTGCTATCTGAACACCTTGGATATGTGTCTTGAAAACGATTTAAGAAGTGTTGCATTCTGTTGTATTTCTACCGGCGTATTTCATTTTCCCAACAAGAGGGCGGCTCAGATTGCCGTCAGCACCGTGAACGGCTGGCTCTCACAGCATTCGGGCGTTATGGAAAGGGTGATTTTTAATGTTTTTAAGGATGAGGACAGGAAATACTATGAAGAACTTATCTGACGGAATGCCAAACGGCTATCAGGAGAGCATTCAGAAGGGACTCAGCGCGGCGAGATATTTTGGCAGAAATATGTCATTCGGAACATACTCTAAGGAGGAACGAATCTTTGGATTGCAGAAAGAGATCGAAACGGCAGATGCTATAGTGATCGGAGCGGGTGCCGGGCTTTCGACCTCTGCAGGATTGACCTATAGCGGAGAACGTTTTGACAGATATTTCTTTGATTTTGCAAAGAAGTATGGCATTCGGGATATTTATTCCGGCGGCTTCTATCCCTTCCCTGATGCAGAAATACGCTGGTCATGGTGGGCAAGACATATCTATTACAACCGATATATTGATGCACCGAAACCTGTATATCAGCAGTTGCTCTCACTTGTGCAGGACAAGGATTATTTTGTTATCACTACGAATGTGGATCATCAATTCCAGAGAGCAGGCTTTGATAAAAAGCGTCTGTTCTACACGCAGGGAGACTATGGTCTGTTCCAAAGCATAGATCCATCTATTAAAAAGACCTATGACAATGAGAACTGGGTCATGGAGGCAATGGAAGCACAAGGGTTTGTAAGAGACAAGAATGGAGTTTTTGAGATCCCTGAAAACGGTGAATTAAGAATGAGGATTCTGTCATCGCTCGTTCCGAAATGTCCGGATGATGGTTCGGATGTTACCATGAATCTCCGCGCAGATGATTCCTTTGTCGAGGATGAAGGTTGGCACAGGGCATCGGCGGCATACGCGAACTTCCTTCATAAGACTGAGAACCTTCATGTGCTTTATCTGGAGCTTGGCGTGGGAGCAAACACTCCTGTCATAATAAAATATCCGTTTTGGCAGATGACATTTGCAAATGAGAAAGCAGTATATGCCTGCATCAATTATGGTGAAGCATTTTGTCCGAGTGAGATTGCAAACAGGAGCATCTGCATTGACGGAGATATTGGTGAGATATTGATGAAGATAAAATAACAAAACTGTTTCAAATAATCATGGCTCCCATACTACTATCATTGGTAGTAAGGGAGCCTTGCTTTATGCTTCTATATCGATTGTGATTCCGGACTTGAATTCCACTGTGAAATGGTCGGCAAAAACGGTGATCTTCTCGATGAGCTTTTTGGCCAGAGCCTCATCAAACTCCGTGATATCAGTTTTCTGCTTGGCGATGAAGCCCTGCAGCTCCTTGATTCGGTTCAGGGTCTCTTCCCGGTGGTGGCTGTCAACTTCGGACTGTTCCTTTTGCTCCCGGAGTCGGAGGATTTCGTCAGCGATGGCGTCGTAGTCCTGTTTGTTATTTGCCTTCTTGATAAGCTCTTTTTGCAGTTCTTCCAGCCGAGCTTGAATGCCGTCCGGAGAGAGGGTATCGGCGCTGACTACGGCCTTGGCGATATTGGCCTGCAGCTGTTTTAGGAAGGTATCGCTCTCAGTCAGAATCTGATTGATGGCTTTGACCGTGACTTCCTGAAGCAGGAGTTCATTTACCGTCCGGTTGGTGCAGTTCATTTCTGCCGAGCTCGGCTCCAAGCGGCTGATGCAGCGCCAGACGATGGACTTGCAGCCGTGGTTGTTCCAGTGGACGCGCCGGTAAAGCTCACCGCAGTCACCGCAGAATACCATCTGGGCAAAACAGTGATTGCAGGAGAAGCCTCGTTTCTTTCCGGTCGGGCTGATGTGAACTGCCCGCCTGCGGACAAGCTCGGCCTGCACCTGCATGAAGAGTTCTTTCGGAATGATTGCCTCGTGGTTGCCTTCGACGTAGTATTGAGGGACGGTGCCGTTGTTCTTGATGCGCTTCTTCGTCAGGAAGTCGGTGGTATAGGTTTTTTGTAGAAGGGCGTCGCCCATATATTTCTCATTTCGAAGAATCTTGTTAATGGTGCTGGTGTGCCATTTTTCTTTTCCCGCGCCGGTTAAAATGCCGTCAGCCATAAGACCGGCGGCAATCTTGTCCATACTGGAGCCTTCGAGGTATTCCCGGTAGATGCGTTTTACGATCTCGGCCTGCTCAGGATCGATGACAAGGTTACCGTTTTCATCCTTGGTATAGCCGAGAAAGCGGTTGTGGTTAACCTGAACCTTGCCCTGCTGATAGCGGTACTGAAGGCCGAGCTTGATGTTCTCACTCATAGATTGGCTTTCCTGCTGGGCAAGGCTCGCCATGATCGTAAGGAGCACCTCGCCTTTGGCATCCAGCGTGTTTATGGACTCCTTCTCGAAATAGACTGGAATGTTCTTGTCCTTGAGCTGCCGGATGTATTGGAGGCAGTCGAGAGTGTTTCGGGCAAATCGGCTGATGGACTTGGTGATGATCATGTCAATGTTTCCGGCCATGCACTCCTCGATCATGCGGTTGAACTCGTCACGCTTTTTGGTGTTGGTACCGGATATGCCATCGTCAGCAAATATGCCTGCCAGCTCCCAGTCGGGATTCTTCTGGATGTACTCCGTGTAGTGCGTGACCTGAGCCTCATAGCTGGTTTCCTGTTCGTCGGAATCCGTGCTGACTCGGCAATAGGCTGCGACGCGGAGCTTTTTCTGTTCAGATTGTTTTACCGTGTTTCCGACCTGTCTTTTGGCAGGGATGACCATAACATTTCCCATTAGATTGCCTCGCTTTCAATGAGGCTGTACAGGTATTCTGCTTGTAGCCTCGGATCTTCATATTCTTTCTCCGCTTCTGCAAACCAGAAGTGTGTTGGAACCTTTATAGGCTTTGCACTTTTCAGAAGGTTCAGCCTTCCGAGCTTACCGGCACGTTCCAGACGAATCGCTTCTGCCTTGTCGAAGGTTTCCTGATCGATGATAGCCGGGTAGAAATCATCGCCAAGGTAATGTCTGTTTTGCATTAGGCGCTTGGCGGAGCTGTGGTAGGTCTCGATGCCTGCCTCGATGGCAGCTTTTGACTGTGCCATTCCGGCGAGGTAATTCTCGTATAGGTTCCTGATTTTAGCAGCTTCATCTTCGTTAATCACGGCGCATCCGTTCTCAATTCTGTATCCGTATGGTGTATGTCCCATTTTCTCACTTCCTTTCCCTGAGCGTCAGACCGCATTTCAGCTCAAACCGGATATCGTTTCTGGAATGAACGATGATGCGTTTTACATATCTGTCAAATAAGTCTTTGTCGAACTCCTGAAGCATGGCGCTCTTTTCTGCGAAATGGATCAGAGCTGTGGTTTCGGTGACTTTGTTTACATCTCCGGAGACTTCATTCTTCAGGGCTTCAATCTCATCTCGGAAACTGTCCGCCTGTGAAAGCAGTTCGTTTGTTTCCTGATTGTAGAGTACAGGATCAATGATTCCCTGCGTCATGAGCATTGTAAGAGTCTCACGCTTTTCGGTATTCTGCGCCAGAAGGGTTTGAATCTGCTGAATACGATGAAGGGAATCATCTGACGATGAGGTTTTCAACGATTCCAAGTAAGGCTTCAGGATTTGCCGGTGCGAAAAAATCAGTTTGTTCAACATCGTGGTGAATGCCTGCTTCAGCGTATCGTCTTTTACAAAAAGCATGTGGCACCTATCCTTGTCTTTGATATGGGTGTTGCAGCACCACGCGATGTATTTGTGATCGGTGCAGCTATGAATCCGGCGCTTGAAGGTGTCGCCGCACTCACCGCAGATGATTTTGCCGGAGAAAGCATATCGGTTTTGGTATTTATCGGTACCTTTTGTCACGCCTTTTTCGGATGCACGCTGACTTATAAAAGCTTTTGCTGCCTCAAAATCCTCCCGACTGATGATAGGCTCGTGGTGATCCGTGACCATGTATTGCGTCTGCTCGCCGTGGTTGTTGTGTCGGACAAATTGTGAATCGGAATAGGTTTTCTGGAAAAGGCAGTCGCCGACGTATTTCTCATTTGAAAGCATGCCGCGTATGGTTGTGGCCGTCCAGCGTCCGCCTCGTTTGGAAGAAACGCCGCGTCGGTTCAGGTCATCCGCGATGGCGTGGGTTCCTTTGCCGGAGAGCAGAGCTGCGAAGATTTCTTTTACCACAGCTGCTTGCTCAGGGTTGATTACCATCTGTTCGCCGTCCCAATCATATCCGTAGGGTGGGTAGCTGCATTTGAATGTTCCGTTTTCGAAGCGCTTCTGAATTGACCACTTGCTGTTTTCTGATATGGAAACAGATTCACTTTCGGCCATGCCGGAGAGGATTGCCAGAAAAAGTTCGCTCTCCATCGAGCCGGTGTTGATGTTCTCCTTCTCGAAGAAGATAGGAATGTTCAGATCAAGCAGCTTCCTGACCAGCTCTAAGCAGTCCGTTGTATTTCTGCTGAAGCGGCTGATAGACTTCGTAACAATGAAATCAATCCTACCGGCTTTGCAGTCACCGATGAGCCGCATGAGCTCCGGACGCTTATCTTTCTTGGTGCCGGTGATACCCTCGTCGTAGTAGAGGCCTGCGAACTCCCAGTCATCACGGGAAGTGATGTAGGTTTCGTAGTGCGTCTTCTGAGCCTCAAGGCTTTCAAGCTGTGCATCGGAATCTGTGGAGACGCGGCAGTAGGCGGCTACCCTGATCTTCTTGAGCTTGACTTTTGTGTTCGCTGCTTCCGCGATTTTTGTTACTTTTTTCAAGAGAAGTCCTCCTTTCCGTACGTCTATACATCACTCTAAAGCCGCTACATATCAAGGTATTTCTGGCATTATTTCCGCGAACAAGGGAGAGAAAGTTTCCCGATTGATGGCGGTTAATTTGTTGAATTCAGCCACAGAAATCAGGCCGTCATCGAGCATCTTTTTGGCGATGTCTTGTGCCCGGCTATAGTCCAGATCGCCCTGAATCCGCTCCTGTGTAAAATATCCAGATTGAATATTTGTATTTTCGTTTGGCATAACATATCCACCTCCAGTTTCCACTGGAGATTGCAGGCTGTTTTGAGCGGAGAAAAATAAAAAAGCCTGCGGGCATTCCGAAGAACACTCGCAGGCATAGCAGATGGGATATTCGGTTATTTCACTCTAATCTTCCAGCCGGTCAGAATGAGGTTGACGTTTTTGATGATCGTCGGGTTGAGCTTTTGAATCGCGGAAACCGAGGTGCCGTATTTCTTTGCAATTCCGGAGAGGGTATCGCCGCTTTTTACAGTGTAATAGACAGGAGCAGATTCCTGCTTTTTCACCAGAGCATTGACCTTTGCTTGCACGGCAGAATAATCATACCCGGCAGCGGTAAGGCGCTCTTTACGGTCTGTTCCGTTTCCCCATTTGCCGTCCAGCACTTCCTGCGCCAGCTCATCTACGGTTTTTGCCGGAGTGACCGGAGTAGGAGTGGCAGGCTTGCTGTCATCAGCCGCTGCCTTTGTATAACCGTTGAAGCCGCCGCTTTGGATGATGGCAGGATAATCCACATAGGCGTAATCCATATCCACATTACCACTGATGCCGTCAACAGAGCCCTTGGAAGAATACTGCCAGATGCCGTAGTCGCCCTTATAAGAACATTTGCTGGCATACTGCGCTACCCAATGCGCATAAGGCGTGAGTTTCGTGTCATCCATGCGTTCTTTGAAGCCGGAAACAGCGGAGCCATAGATCCCGACGAAGTATCCGGCATCTTCCATAGTTTCACAGAAGGCAATGGTGGCCTCAGTGATTCCGGCTTTGGCAGAGGCGGGCTGTGCCTCGTTATCCATATAGACTGGGTATTCCAGCTGTTTACCCTTCAGGATTTGCAGGAAGCGCTCCGCATCCGCTTTTCCGGCGGCAGCAGTCACACAGTCCTTTCCGACAAAGTAATAAGCGCCGATTGGGATACCGGCAGCCTTCGCACCTTTGTAATTTGCTTCCCACTTGCTATCTGTATAAAAACCGGAATCGGAGCCGCCAGCCTTGATGATGGCAAACTCGATACCGGCCTTTTTGACCTTATTCCAGTCAATGGTTCCCTGCCAATGACTGACGTCGATTCCTTTTCTTGTCATGTTATTTATCCTCCTCATCGTGACGGTCGTGGAGCTGCTCCAAGACCTCCTTTAATTTCTCCGGTACCGGCAGGCCGAGATGTGCTGCGTTCTCCGTCAGAGATAGTCCTTCGTTGGACAGGTAGAAGAAGATGATCGCTGTGCGAAGCACTCCCGGATGTCCGAGTACCTGAACATCAATGACGTTTCCGACGCCCACCAGCAGGAAGATCAGCACCTTGCGGCAGATTCCCTTAAAACCGACCTCGCTTGAGAGCTTTTTGTCGGCAATGGCACACATGATGCCGGTAAGGTAGTCGCAGGTCACAAAGATCACCAGCGCAATCAAGAGTCCGTCACAGCCGCCGAGGAAGTAACCAAGCCATCCTCCGACAGCGGCAAATACCAGTTGGATCGTGTTCCAGAATTCTTTCATGAGAAAATCCCTCCTTTGTGCAAAATAAAAGCCGCCTGCATTTTGCAGACAGCCTCGTGAACTGTATCCGTGTATGAAGTTATATTTGTTTTGGCAGCGCCTCCCAGAGTCGCATATCCTCCTGTCCCAGCGACCACATGGCAAAGCCTCTCACTCCCCAGCGATAGGCCGCTTCATTTGCCCAGTAAACGAGCGAATCCACGTCCTGATAGTAGAGAATGGAAAAGCCGTCTGCGTCTCCGAGAAAGAGCCTTGCTATCCAGATGTCGATGTCCTTTGGTGTAATGGTCACCGTATAATCGTTGCCACAGGTCAGGGCAAGCTCATGGGAGTGGTAGAACTCATAATCCAGCGAAATGCTCTCGCTGCGTGTCGCATCCTCCTCGATATCCGAGGTTAGCGTAAACACCTGAAATTCTGTATCCCACGTAACATTCGACCGGCTGATCCTGCCGTATTGCGTAACTGTGCCGTCTGGGAAGGCAACATCAAAGCGCTCGTAGGGCTCATAAGTCCATGCATCGCCAAGGCGTAGCAGCTCGCATACCGTCCGGTTATCTGACCGGTATCCGGCATAGCCCCCAGAAAAGCCGCTGACCGTAGCCGTAAAGCGCAGCGTATAGGAAGATCCGGAATAGACACGCACTTTATTTCCACGGATACGCATCTCGACCGTGTACATGGATGGATCGGTACGAAGGTCGGCATTTGTCGTTCGCTCTATGGTCTGGCTGTAGCTGCCAAGGAGTGTGCTGCCGTTATAAAGCTCCACGGCCTGTGAGTTGTAATTCAGACAGCAGAACAGATCACCGCAGAATACTCCGGCCTTACCACTTCCTGTTGCAGGGAAAGCCAGCCTTGCCCGCAGGTGAATATCGGAAAAACCGTCGTATCGCCATGCGAGCTTCCCGGAGCCGTCAAGCTGTGAGTAAACGCGGCTTTCAGAATATTCATCCTCACGCCATACCGTCCAAGAGCCTGAAAGGGTCGTCCAGTAGTTTGTTTGCAGCACACCATAATCTCGAAAATCCTCATACCAGATAAGGGCAGAGTCCGGTTTTCGCCTCAGCATTTCACAGGTGAGCTTGAAAGCTCTGTCCGGCTGACACTCGTTGCCGTCCACGTCAATAAAGTGGCGCGGAGAGAGTGTAAAGGTCGCGCTGCCCGCAGAAGGAGCCTCCGAAAAGCTGCTGCAAACACGGTAGCCGTAAAACTGTACGCCTTTTACATCTACGGATATCACGATAGTATGCGTTCCGGCAGATAGCGAAATGTTGCTGGCGAGCGTCGTCCAGAAGGTGCTTCTCCAATATGGCCACCAGAGCCTGCTTTCCGTAAAATGCGTCCGATTGCCGTCAATCGAAACATAGATGCCGTTTTTATCCCAGAAGGGATAGCAGAGTCGGATGGCGATGTCGTAGGTTCCGGCTCTTGAAACGGAGAAGGTATATGTGGCAGAGCCAGCGTCACCGAGAGTGGCCACACCGTTTTCAAAGGACACAATGCCGGAGTAGGAGCTTGTCGTTCCATCAGCGTCCACATAGATGGTGCCGAACTCTGTGTGTTGCTCTTTGCTGTAAGCCGTCAGGTAATGCCGCCTGTTATAGGTTCCGTTCATCAGCGGATACTCATAGCTTGTGGCATCTCTGCCTTCCATGAAGTCGTAGACCTGTGGAAGCGCCCAAGGCACCATATCGTAATCATCCCAATATGCGAGGATCGGGATGAAGGGCTGTGGTGGAGCATCGTCTGTAAAGTTATACTGCCCGGTCATCCAGTTCTTTGCCGCGTAGTAGGTATTTGATGTGCCGCGATAGGTTTTACCGAGGTTTGCGGGAAGGTCATAAATCTGCCAGTTCCAGCCGTATGCAGGAAGGCCGAAGAATATCTTCTCCGGATTCATGACAGTGACCGCATAGTCGTAAATGCCCTCCAGCCAGTCCCTTGGGGAGACCGCTCCGGGTGCAGAGCCTGCCCATGCCATGCCATAGCTCATGATGGCCGCCGTGTCGCAGTAAGCGTTGAGGTCGCCGTAAACGCACCAGTTCTCACCGCCGACTGAGCCGTTGATGGAATTCATACCCGGCAAGCAGATATTCATGAGCTTGCTGCTGTCATAGCCTTTCACTGTGTTATAGATGTTCCGAAACATCGCTGTAGAGGCAGCGTGCGTGGAATATCCGTCGCCTTTCTCAAGGTCGATGTCGATGCCGTCGCACCACGGATATTTTTCCATAATGCGAACGATCTCCGAAAGAAAGGTATCCTGAGCGCCGTCGGTGTTATCGCGGAGCGCTGCAAAGATACTGTTTGTTCCATCATTGGATATCGTCAGCAGCCATTTAATGTGCGGCCATCGATTGATGTAGGTCAGCATATTGGAAATGGCCACGCCGCTTTCTGTGATGATACCGGTGCGCGATACCTTAAAAGAAAAGAGACCTACCTGTGAGAGGCGGTCTCCATATGCTGCAAGTGCCTGATACATTCTGGAATTGCCCATGAATGTCCAGACCATGCACTTGCGGCCTTTCAAATAATCATAGCTCACAGGGCATCACCTCCATCCTGCATTTCCTGAAACTCAACATAGATTCGAGCCGATTTTTTATCCGCCACAGTAATTGGGTGCTTGCTGTCACCGGCGGCAGAGTATTGGAAAAAGCCGCCCTTGGCTGTTGCAGCGCCGTTCTTCAAGCACTCCCTCGAAGAAGCAAAAAGGTCAAATTCATCACCGGCAGCCGCTGCTGCTTTGAAAGTTGCCTTATGGGCACCTTCACCCAGCGCAAGCGATATACTCCCGGCAGCCATTGCCTGAATCGGATAGACCTTGTAATCAAGACCGGCAGCGGTGGAACCGAGGTTGAAAATGACACAGGTTGCAGCAGAGCGGACGATACCGTTATAAAACCTCTTTCTGGCTGTAGCATCATCGCCATCGTATTTTTCCAGAAGCGTTCCGGTATTGATGACAAAGCCTGTGACTTTATCGCCTTCCTGCAACATCAGGTCGGTAAACCAGACCGAACCGGTGCAATCTGTGACGGTGGGCTTTACCGTAATGTTTACGACGCGCTTATCTTGTTTTTTTGTAATTGTCTCTGAAAAGCGTGTAAACTCCGGCATTTATCCGTCCTCCGTCCATTGAATTTCTGATACATGGCCTACCCAGCCGGTCGCGATGGAGCCGCCCTGCAGGAGCATATCTGTGATATAGACCGTACCGGTGCAGTCGGTTACACATACCCGGATGGTGATCTTTGTAACGCGGCCATATTGAGGAGAGATATCCTGTGCCACGTGTGTAAATGAAGCCATAGAGATCCCTCCTTCAGATCAGGTCAATAAATAGTGTTTCTGTTGTGCCATCTTCGTATTCGAAGGTCACCTCGATGCCCACCTGTCCATTCGTGCCTTTTGAGAGATTCTCGGAGGCAATCTGCGCTGAGAAGGTATAGCACTGTCGGTTAGATGGTGTTATGGTCTGTGAAAGACTCTTTGTGGTATTCAGAGCGCCTTCGCATTTGAAGGAAGCCGTGCCGGATACGCCATTGTCTGCATCCACAGAAAATCCGGAGTTTTGCCAATAGGTAAGGCCGGAATCCGCTCTGGAATTGCGCAGATGATTAAACGGCACCAGATCCTTCATCTCCTGACTGTCTATCAGATCGGTAGACTCCAGCGTATCGGCTGCGCTATCCCAGCGTGAGGAGGAATCACCCAGCTCCCGGAG
>CALLZZ010000187.1 GCA_937858235.1 uncultured Clostridia bacterium | reverse complement strand
ACAAGGACATGCCAGGCGGCTACGAAAGCCAAGCGACCATTCCGGAGGGCAGCCGCAACACGACCATGTTCCGGTGGGCAGTACGCTCCATGAAACGCTATGGGGATACAGAAGAATCCAAGAACGCGTATTTCATGCAGGCGGAGAAATGCCAGCCGCCGCTCTCCACGGACGAGCTGAACCACATCTGGAAAAGCGCACAGAAATACTATGCGAAGATCGCAAGCCAGCCCGGCTACGTGAGCCCGCAGGAGTACAACAATCCGAATCCCGGCTGGGACGAGCCGCTGCCGTTCTCACGGTACACGATGGCACCCTTCCCGGTCGACGCGCTCCCGGAGCCCATCGCCAATTATGTGAAGGCCGTCGCGGAAAGCACGCAGACCTGTGTCGACATGGCAGGCTCGATCGCCATATCCGTTCTCTCGACCTGCCTTCAGAAGAAGTACCGGATTCAGGGCAAGTCCGACTGGGTGGAGCCGCTCAACACCTATGTGATCGTCATCGCACCTCCGTCCGAGAGGAAGTCATCGGTCCTGCATCTCATGCTGCAGCCGGTCAACGACTACGAGGTCGAATACAACAAGACCAACGCTGCGGCGGTCGAGGCGGGACGCATGCAGAAGCGCGTGCTGGAGCGCAGGCAGAAGGCCCTCGAGGAGAAGGTCGCCAAAGGCACCGCCGACCCGGAGGAGCTGGAGCGCATCGCGCAGGAGGTCGCCGACTTCGAGGAGACAAACCCGCTGCAGCTCTACGTGGACGACATCACAACCGAGAAGCTCGTCTCCGTCATCGCAAGCAACCACGGACACGCCTCCCTGATCTCCAGTGAGGGCGGGATCTTCGACACCCTGTCCGGCATCTACACGCGGAACGTGAACATCGACGTCATGCTGAAGGGCTACTCGGGAGACACGATCCGCGTCGACCGAATCGGCAGGGACAGCGAGAGCATCATGGACCCGGCGCTCACCATCCTCCTGATGGCGCAGCCGAACGTCGTCTCCGCGGTCCTCAGCAACACGACCTTCCGCGGACGAGGCCTCACCGCGAGGTTCCTCTACAGCATGCCTGTCTCCAGCGTGGGAAGCCGCAGGTATAGGAGCGAGGCTGTGACGGACGGCATCTACCGCGCCTATGAGCGGCTGGTCGTAAACCTCCTGGACGACGAGTACCCGGAGAAGCCGCAGATCATAACACTCTCGCCGGAAGCGGACCGTGAGCTCGAGTCGTTTGCGAACTGGCTGGAGCCGAAGCTCACGACCGAGTATGCGGAGATGGCCGACTGGGCGGGAAAGCTCGTCGGCAACGTGCTGCGCATGTCCGGCCTTCTGTGCAGGGCTGGCATCTACCAGAGCCACGACTTCCTTGACACCCACGGTGCGCTGACGGTCTCCGGCAAGACGATGGCGGACGCGATCCGGCTGGGCCGGTATTTCCTGAACCATGCGCAGGCCGCCTATTCCGTACTGCCGGAGGATGCGATGTACCGGAACGCGGACATGATCCTGCAACGGATCAAGGAGAGGAAGCTCACCGCATTTGACCGGCGTGCCGCGATGCGCATGTGCCGCACGTTCAAGACGGTCGACTCCATCCAGCCGGTGCTGGACTTCCTTGAGGACTACGGGT
>CALLZZ010000186.1 GCA_937858235.1 uncultured Clostridia bacterium | reverse complement strand
GTGCCGCTATTGCCATTGTGATGGGCAACTTCTTTCTGGCTCCGGTGATGGCGGTGGGCTTTATGATGCTGCCCTTTTGGTATGTGCAGCTCACCGCCAGTCATTTCAAAAAGGACATTGCCGCCGAACTGGAAACAGCCCTCTCCATTGTTACCACAGCCTACCTGAGAAGTGAAAACATCCTCACGGCTGTGGAGGAAAACCTCCACTACTTGAACCCGCCGGTGCATCAGGTGTTCAAGGATTTTGTACTGCGGGTCAAGCTGATTGATCCCGATGTGCTGGAGGCCATTAAGGTGCTGCGCACCAAAATCGACAACGAAGTGTTCCGGGAATGGTGCGATGCCCTGTGCGACTGCCAGCATGACCGCAGCCTGAAAGTTACCCTGACTCCCATCGTCAGCAAGCTCAGTGATATGCGGATCGTGAACGGCGAGCTGGAATACCTCGTCTTTGAACCCCGCAAGGAATTTATTATCATGGTTATTTTCGTGATCGGCAACATTCCGCTGATGTATCTCTTAAACAAAAGCTGGTACGACACGCTGATGCATACGCCGCTGGGTCAGATCATTCTGGCAATCAGCGCCGCCCTTATCTTTGTTTCTACGGCTTGCGTGCTTCGGCTTACCAAGCCTATCGAATACAGGAGGTGATGGCAATGGGATTATTGTTTCTATTCGGAGTCACCTTAGCAGCAGGGCTGTTCTTTGTTCTTTTGGATGTACTGCGCCTGCCGTACCTCAGTACCGCTAAGGCCATGCTCAATACCACAAGATCAGAGAAAAAAGCGGCAAAAACCTTGGAAGCCTACCTCATGACTTGGGCAGTGAAGCTCGCAAAGCTGATCCGCATGGACGAATATCGCAGACACAGGCTCAAAAATGTACTGAAAGCCACCGGCATGAACATGGAGCCGGAGGTCTATCAGGCTTATGCGCTGGTGAAATCCGGCGTGATTCTGCTGCTTGCGATTCCGGCAGGGTTAATCTTCCCCCTGCTGGTGCCGGTGGTGGTGTTCCTTGCAATCATGGTGTATTTTAAGGAAACCAAAAAGGCAGACGAAAAACTGTCTGCAAAGCGAGCTTCTGTTGAAAAGGAGCTGCCCCGCTTTGTTGCCAACATCGAGCAGGAGCTGAAAGCCTCCCGTGATGTGCTGGCGATTATAGAGAACTACAAGAAAAACGCCGGGGAAGCCTTTGCCGGGGAGCTGACCATGCTGGCAGCGGATATGCGCTCCTCCAGCTACGAGGCAGCCCTTACCCGGTTTGAGGCAAGGCTCAATTCGCCCATGCTGTCGGATGTTGTGCGAGGCCTCATCGGTGTGCTGCGTGGGGATGACAGCACGGTGTATTTTCAGATGCTGGCGCATGATTTCAAGCAGCTGGAGC
>CALLZZ010000185.1 GCA_937858235.1 uncultured Clostridia bacterium | reverse complement strand
CTCAGGAATAACAGTAACGATACAGAACAGGATCACCTTCCACTGCGAGAGGTGATCCTTTCCTTTTCCCGGCCACCCAGGAAAGCAAAAAGATGTGTGAAGTTCAAATAAGGACGCATGGAGAAAGGTGATTACCCCTCAATATACATTCCTGTCCATTTGTTTCCTGTGGTTTCACGTATAATTTTATTTCGCCCCCTTGTCAATCGTTTTTTTAAGTGGGGTCTTCATGATCTTTTATTCAACGCTGCTCAGGCCGGTCTCTTCGATGGCTTTACGAGCCGGCTCTTCCCCGTGCTTTACGAATTTCTGTAGGCACTCCTTGCACATGGCATCGATTTCTTCCTGGCTGAACTTTTGCAGCTCCGCCAGTGCCTTGCCGCAATCTTTGACCAGTTGGGGCACTGCGAGAGCGTCAAACTCCAAAACCCAAGGCAGTGTGTAAGCACAAGCGGTGCCGTTCGGACAAGATGATTGCGTTGCTGTCCGCCTTGCCTAAGAAAAAATGCAGAACCATCACGCCTGACCCGGGGCAAAGAGTTTTCTAAGCACAGTTCTGTAACAAAGGCGTTGGATGGATTGCAGTTCTACTTGCCAGGCCCCCACGCACCACGCTTTATTAAAAACTCAATTTCAGACCTCGCAAATGCTTAGGTTGGAAATTGCCTCATGAAGTCTTTTTTAATCAATCGTTGCACTTGACTTGACAATTCAAGACGCAAAAAAGGAGAAAAGCATGTGCTTTTCTCCTGAAAAATACAATCGTATGAAATCAGCTAATAATCCGATCCAGCATCTTTTCCCATCGCTGGGGTTCTGCCTCAAAAATCAGCGCGGCAGTGATCAAACTGGTGTATTTGTAAACGTGTTCCTTGTCGAGCTTGATTCCCACCTGGATATTTTTCGTCAGGAACATTCCCTCAAACATCAGAGAGAGGGTGGATGCCATACACTCGGTTCCCTGAGGTGCCTTCCCATACATCTGCATATAGACCTTAGTTTCCACGTCGATAAATTCCCAAAGCTTGCGTTTAATCGCTTGAATTTTTTCGACCACATCGGAAAATTCTTCGTGAGAGGCAGCGAAGTTCATAATTTTGAAGATAAACTCCACATGGGGATTGTTGTCCAGGGCGTACCAGAACATTTCTGCCAGTCGATCCGTGTACGCCATCTCGGTGGGCAGCCCTCTTCCGTACCCTGTAATATCACCTCGCAGCAGATTGTAATCCACCACAGCACGGAACAACGCCTTCTTGTCTTCGAAGTGCCAGTAGATTGCCCCCCGTGTTACGCCTGCGGCCTGAGCGATGGCGGCCAGGGAAGTTTGTTCATAACCATTGTTGTAGAAGCATTCAAACCCCGCCTTTAAAATCCGTTCACGGGTAAGCAGCATTTCTTCTTTTGTTTTTCTCATACCTTATAAGCTCTCACTTTCTACACAGCTTCACATGATTATAAAACTGAACAAAACCAACATACTATACACGCAGTCTCCAAACAGGCTTTCTCTCCTCAATCACCCGCCTCCAAAATTGCCCTTTAAAAGTATGTTGTCAGGAAATAAAACGCAGAATAAAACGTCTATTTAAAACAAAAAGCTTAAATATCACGCCATTCCTTGAAGGGGATTTCTCTGTAATTATACACATTTGAAGGTATAAGTGTCAATATTCCTTATCTGCTTTCACACCAAATTGGACTATTTGGTGTGATTCAATCATCTCGAGCGCCAAATTCTGTGCATTACGGAGAATCTTTAAGATAACATCAGTTTTTTAGGCAGGGAGCGGCAAAATGTAGTCTCCTTCCGCCCCTATACTTTCCCCTGCCACTCTTTTCCCGCACGAAAGACGAACCCCGCTCAAACGACACGTTTTGAGCGGGGCAGATTGTCTATTCAGGCGCTATAGTCTGGAGATGGCGATCCCCAATAAAATGATCGCTACGCCGATCATTTTCCGCTTGGTGGGACGTTCCCGCAAAATGCAGAACCCGAACAGGAACACCCAGATAAAGCTGGTAGCGGTAATGCAGGGCAGTACGGTCATGGGAATCTGAAGCAGAGCGATTTGGTTGCAGAACATGGAGAGGAAGAGTAACCCGTAGGAAACAATCACCCGGGTGTTGAAGAACTTTCGCCAAAACCCCTTCTTCCCCACCGTGTCATTGGCAGAACGCTTGAGCAAAATCTGCCCTGCGGTAGCCAGAAATACGGCGACAAAGGCGATAACATAGCAGAAGGTGGTAGAGAACAGAGCGTTAGAATCCATCGGACATGCTCACCACCATTCCCACAATAATCACCGTCATGCCGACGATCTGTTTCAGGGTGATCACCTCGTGGAAGAATACCGCTGCCCAGATAAAAATCAGTGCGTAGGTTAACCCCTTCCGCAGATAAGCGGTGGTCAGAGGCAAACGTTCCAGAATGAGCTGCCAGGCCAGAGCATAGATGGCCATAATGATGAGGGCCACTCCAAAAAAGAGCAGGTACATGTGGGAGAAAAAGGGATACTGCCCCCCCAGCTTCAGTACCGAGGAGGATAGGCTCTCAAAAACGATGGCGACGATGGCCAAGGCGTAGACATTCCTTTTCTTGTCGAGAAAACGATCCAGCACCGCATTTTCCTCTCTTTCGCAGGTTATTGAGCCGTGGATTCCGCCTCAGCCACAGGATCTGGCAGATGATTAACGATCATGCGGAGCTTTCCGTTGGGATCGCTGGGGATCTCGTCCATCCAGTCGTAGACGAAGTGGAACTCGTTGTTCAGCGCCGGCGCAAAAGCAGCCGAGTATTTTGCTTCGATCTCGGACAGGCTCATTTGGCAGCCGGGGTCCTTAACCGCCTGGATGCGAATCTGATCATAGCTCTCCTGAATAAAGCGGCTCTGCACTACGCCCATTCCCACTGCGTAGTTGACTACTATCTCCAAATTACCCCATTCGGTAATTTTGCCGTCCTTGTGATGGATCACGTCGTTCATCCGGCCCTTGAGGTTGGTGATCTGACGCAGACCGTCTACGGTGCGGGATTCCATCCGGTCACCGGTCACATAATTGATCAGGGGGAAGTCGGTCTTAAAGAGGGGCGTTACAATCGCTACGCCGTTGTCCCCGTAATTCCCCTCGTCATCCCGGAGATTCACCACATGGGTGTCACTGTTGACGCGGAAAAAATCCTCACCGGGCAGACGCACGGCAGCAGTACCGGTTTCGGACAGGCCGTAGGGATTGATCAGCCCTGGCCCCAGCATCTCCCGTAGGAGCTGTTCACTGCTGGGGTCCAGCATCTCGCTGATGGGCGAATACCACTTGGGCTTGTGGAGGTACATCCGGTTCCGCTTGGCGTACAGGCAGATCCGAACCATAATATTCTTGTGGAGGTAGAGGAAATCAGGTTTATAATCATTGATCTCCTCCAGCAGCACCTTGCTGGGAACTCGTTCCTTGATGGCGTCGGACATATCCTTCCAGCGCGCATCTACCATCCGCTGGGGGAAGCTTTTTTTGCCGCCTGTGGAGATGTGGAGACTGTTGGGCCGATGGAGGCACTTATGAACGCCGGGGATAAAGCCGGCCATCATGATGGAACGCATATAATTTGCCTTGATCCAAGCGTTTTCCTTGGGGGAGAACGGCGTCCGCAGGGGGATACCGGTGCTGCCGCTGGTGGGCGAGACATGCCAGTCCTGGTATTTCTCCGGATCTTTCTCCAACTCCTCATCGCTCCAGTCCCGAAGCTCTTCCTTGTTCAGTACGGGGAATTTGTACAGATCGGTGCCGCAGTGATAATCCTCCGGCGTGGTACCGGAACGCTCAAAGCGTGCCCGGTAGAATGGGATTTCGTAGGCAATCTTCATCAGCTCCTGCACCTTACGATCCTGGATGGCTTTGACCTTTGCAGGATTCTTGGGCACTTTTTTGTAGACCTTCATCAGATCGGCTGGGAAATACCGCAGGTTTTCCCACTTTTTATCCTTGGCGTAAGACATGTATCAGTTCTCCTTCTACTGCGCTCCACGGTAGGCGGAACGTTGATCTTCCTCTGTTATCCTCGATCCGGACTCAAGCCCATATCAACCCTTGGGTACCACTTTCTGTCTCCACTTCCACCTGGAGCAAGTTTTGTACCAGTTCCATGCGTTGGTGAAGCTCCTGATGACTGGCAGCGGAAACGATAATAGCCAGCCGTGACGTTTTATCGGTGTTGGCCGTTACGGTGTATCCCGGTGTCAACTCATCCAACTGATTTCGATGAACCCAGGGCAGTGCCTGTACCCCGGCTACCCCCTGTACTGAGCGGACCGTTCCCACAGGGATGAAAAAGGCCATATAGCCGCACACACACTGCTGAGGCAGCAGCGCGGGAGGCGCTGTACAAATTCCCTCTGCCATGTCCAGCAGGAAATCCTCGGTAGACAAACCGGTGGACAGGGAAATGAGGTCAGAGGAAATGTAGACGCCTCCACCTCGGGCGGCAGTTTCCATTAAGTACACTTGATCCCCATCCATGATAAACTCACTGTGGGTGATTCCCTGCTTCAGACCGAACCCGGTGATGATTCGGGTGTTCAACTCGCAGACCCGCTCTGCCAGCGCCCCATCCGCTGTGGTGGGGAAAATCCGCTGTTTGGCAGCGAACACATCGGGCAGATCAAAGTAGTGGGTATCGCCGCAGATCAGGTTGCAGAACGTGCCGTTCAAAGCCAACCCTTCCACCACAAATTCCCGCCCAGTGGCAAAGCGCTCGACGATGATGCTGCCGTCACTGGACCAGCGATTGGTCTCAGGGTACTTCTCTCGAAGCTCCGCCAGATCGGTACACTTTTGCACCCCCCGGCTGCCCTGGGTATCCAAAGGCTTGATAATAACGCTGCCCCCCAGCTGTGCGTAGTACGCCTCTGCCTCCTGGAGGGAATGCACGGTGTGGTTGGGCAGTTGAGGAATCCCAAGCTGCGCCATCTTTTCCCGCATCAGACCTTTGTCGGTAAACAGGCAGCTGGTCTCGTACCCAATTCCGGGCAGCCCCAGCTCCTGCGCCACATAGGCCACGCTGCGCACAGCGATATCGGTCTGATCGGTGATAACGCCGCAGACCTCCAGATCCCGGGCAAAGCGAAGAATCTCCCTCTTGTTCCGCACGTCAGTGAGGAGGCTATGGGTCAGGTAGGGCTGAAACCGTTTCCCAATCACCGGCGCCGCCAGTGCCACCTCGTAGCGTTGCGCCGCCCGCTGCACCAGAGGCAGCTGAAAATCTCCTGCTCCGATGATCAAAATTGTATTCATAGCACCAGCTTTTCCTTTCTCTCCTGATCCAGATTCAAGGTCTCACGGACGACGAACTGGGGGGAGTTGTTTATGCTGATATAGATGCGCCCAACATACTCACCAATTAGCCCCAGCATAAAGAGGATCATGCCGCCGATAAAGAGAACGGCAGCCATCAGGGAGCTGTAGCCGGCTGGAATAGCCGGGTTGAGCAGCTTGTGAACAACGGTATAAACTGCCACTGCCAGCCCCAGCAGGGCGCAGATGCAGCCGCAGGCGGTCGAGATCCGCAGAGGCTTGACGGAGAACGCGGTAAAGCTGTTCATCCACAGGGCGAAGGATTTCTTAAACGTATAGTGACCGCTGCCGATGGTGCGTTCCCGCTCCTCCATCTCCACGTTGACCACCCGGTTGGTGGCGCGGAGCATCAGTCCGGAAATATACGGGTAAGGATTCCGGTAGCGGGTCACCTCATCCCGTATGAATCGGCGCATAGCAGAAAAGTTAGAGAACTTGAGCTCCTTGTTCTTGCCCAGCAGCCAGTTGGACACCCGATCATGAACCCGACTGCCAAAGTTTTTAAAGACACTCTGCTTCTTTTTGCGGTACTTGGCGATGGAAACGTCATACTCCCCGCTCTCCAGCGGTGCCAGCAGATCCCAGATCCGTTCGGTGGGACACTGGAGGTCGTCGTCAATACAGACTACATAATCCCCGCAAGCCACATGGAACCCTGCCATCAGGGCACAGTGGCGTCCGCCGTTTTTGGACAGATCCACCACCTTGACCTTCTGATCCTTGGCGGCCTCAGCCCGGAGCACTGTCATAACACCGTCCGGTGAACAATCGTTTACCGCCACAATCTCATAATCGTAGTCAGGGCGCTGCGCCATGGTGGTTCGGATCTCGTCCATCACCAGAGCGATCGATCCTTCACTGGCATAACAGGGAATGACAAAACTGATTGTTTTCATATCATTTTCTTCTCGTTTTCCGGAAGGTACTGAACGTGGTTCAGACTCCTTCCCCGTAAAATCCTTTGATTGCATAAATCACCGTCTCGCAGTCAGCCTCCGTCAGTCCGTAATACAGGGGCAGGCGGGTCAACCGATCACTTTCTTTTGTCGTATATACATCTTCCCCCGCAAACCGTCCGAACCGCTGTCCGGCCGGAGCCACATGGAGGGGAATGTAATGGAAGGAGGAGGTAATCTCCCGTTCCCGCAGATACTGGATCAGCGCGGTACGTTCCGCCAAATCCTTGCATTTGATATAAAACATGTGGGCGTTGTGCTGACATCCCTCCGGTACAGTAGGCAGGGTAAGAACCCCCTTCTCCGCCAGGGGACTGAGCCCCGCGTAGTACCGGTTCCAGGTATCCTTACGATTTTGGTTGATCTCCTCCGCCGCCTCCAG
>CALLZZ010000184.1 GCA_937858235.1 uncultured Clostridia bacterium | reverse complement strand
GCAACAGGTAAGCAGTTTGAATGCTCAACTCACCGCACTTCAGGAACAGTTTGATGCTATATCAAAAGAACGTGATGGCTTAGTTGCCCGTATGAAAAAACTGGAACCCCTCCAGTTACAAGTTCCGCTGCTTCAATCCCAGGTTGATCGCCTGACTCCAGACGCAGAGGCTTACTCCGGGTTGAAAAATCAGATTTCTGACATTGAACTGGAATCCCGCCGTCGGGCTACCGAAATCGTAGCGCATGCACAGGCAGAAGCTGCGAAAATCAACGCTGCTACACAAGCGGAAGTTGTAAAAATTACCGCCGCCGCACAGACCACTGCGAATCAGAAAATGGCTTCTGCAAAGCAATCCGCGGAAAAGCTATTGAGCAATGCGGACAAAGATGCCACTACACGCATTGCCGATGCCAAAAAGCAAGCGGAAGCAATTATCTCCAAAGCCAACCGGCAGGCTTCTGCTACTGCGGAACAGGCTCGGCAGCAATTAGCTGCAGAACAGGCACGTGCAAAGAACATCCGCACACAGCTGCAGAACAGCTACGATACAACCCGTAGCACCATTCAAGATACCATTACCCGTTCCCTGAGCGATATGGATCAGATGCGCAGCGCACTGCTGAGTTTGCAATCCAACTTTGAGGATGCAAAAAAACTGCTGACAGATACCGTTCCACAGGAGAAGCGGCGTGAGTAATTCCTATCAGATTCATACCAGCCAGCTGCGCAAAGCACAGGATTATCTCCGAGCAGGTGACCGTGTACTTCTTTCCGGTACCATCCTTACCGCACGAGATGCCGCACATAAACGTCTGTTTACCCTGCTGGACGAGGGGAAAACGCTCCCCTTTTCTTTGCAGGATTCTGTGTTTTATTACGCCGGCCCTACTCCTGCTCAGCAGAATATGGCAGTTGGGGCCTGCGGCCCCACAACAGCCAGTCGAATGAATGCCTTCGCCCCCCGTCTGTTGGATTTGGGCTTGGGAGCAATTATAGGAAAAGGTCAAATGAGCGATGCAGTATCCGATGCTTTAATCCGCAATCACAGTTGCTTTTTTGCCGCTGTGGGAGGTGCCGGTGCACTGATTGCCAAGTGCATTCAACATGCTGATGTGATCGCCTTTGACGATTTGGGGTGCGAATCCATCAAACGCATGACCATTGATCAGCTTCCCCTGACAGTTGCCCTGGACTGCTGTGGTGGGAATCTGTACAAAAGTGGCCGCTCCACCTACGAACGTTAATACATCAAAATTGGGGGACTGCTCTACCAGTTTAGGGTTAGTCCCCTTTTATGGAGGTTTATGAAATGGGACTGCATCTAATCGGAGCCATTATCGGTGATATTTCCGGTTCCTGGTATGAGTTTCGCAATTTCAAACAGCGACCGGACACCTTGATTATGGAGCGGGACTGGTTTACGGATGATTCCGTCCTGACCATTGCTGTTGCCCATGGGATGATTCATGGGTTCCAGCAACTTGACCGCACCCAATTACTTCAGAACATCGATGCGCAGCTGCTTATGAAATCCCAACTCACTCAAAGTCTCTGCCAGTTTGCCCAGCGCTATCCCGATGTCGGCTACGGCAGAAGTTTTATTCGTTGGTTTACCGATGCCGCGGCTGGAATAGAGGCAAAACCTTACAACAGCTGGGGAAACGGCTCTGCCATGCGGGTTTCCTTTGCTGGCTGGGCAGCCCGCTCCCTTGAGGAAGCCTTATTGCTGGCACAGCTTTCTGCAGAAGTAACCCACAATCATCCGGAGGGCATTAAAGGAGCCCAGGCGGTAGCCACTGCGCTATACCTCCTACGCAGTGGAAGTGATAAAGATGCCGTTCGCCAATACGTTTCCCGCTTCTACAACCTAAATTTTACACTAGATGAGATCCGTCCCAATTATCAATTCGAGGTCAGCTGTCAAAAATCTGTCCCTCAGGCAATCAATGCTTTTTTGGAAGCTGACAGCTTTGAGGACACCATCAAAACTGCCCTTTCTATTGGCGGAGACAGCGATACCATCGCAACCATTGCAGGCAGCCTGGCAGAAGCCTATTACCCAGTTCCCCAGGGATTGGAAACACGGGCATTGGCCAAACTAACGCCTGATCTACGGGATGAGCTGGTTTTCATCAACAGCTACCTGACCCGTTCCTAATGAAAATCTGATCACAAAAAACGCAGCTTCGTTATTCCGAAGCTGCGTTTTTTAGTAGATTCAATATACAATGACTGGACTTCCAATTTCCATTGTAGCGTAGATGGTCTCCGCCGCAGAATAAGGCAAGTTCACACAGCCGTGGGATCCATTGGTTTTATAGATGCTTCCACCGTATTTGCCATGGCGCCAACCATCTGCATCATGCAGGCCTACGTTACCATTGAAGGGCATCCAATAGGTTACATCAGAGCTATAGCCCATGGTAGCCATTGTCCCCAAAGTTGCAGGACTCTTTTTGGCATCAATTGCCCAAACTCCGCCAGAAGGTGTTCCGTTTCCCTTATTGGGATTACCCGTCACAGTATCTGTTTCGACAACAACCTTATTGTCCTTGTAGCACCAGACCTTCTGCTCGGCAATGCTGACCTCGACATATGTACCGCCAATATCGTTTGTGGCACGGGATTTCCCGCTATAGCTGTAAACTGGTTCTACCGTTTTTTCTTCCGCAGATTCAATGTCCTTGGTCAGCGCTTCTGCGGTTTCACTGCGATTGATACACCAGCCATAGTCGCCACCCTTAAGCGTAATTTGCTTCCCCATATGGGTTGTAAAGATACGGCTTAAACCAAAGGTATCGGTGGCATATGCCAGCTTGGTCTTTACAAATTCCACGACTAGATCTGAATCCAATGTATAGGTACCATCGTCCTGTTCCGCGATCATATTCATAATGTCTTCTTTTTCCACTGGAATGGTACGATCCTCAAAGTCATAGGTGATCTTTGCGTTCAAATACCCATTGACTTTTTTCTGCTGAGCCAGGAGCATTTTATCATCGCTGTACACCTTCGGTGCCTCATAGCAGCCGCTGGCATTCAGATCCAGTTCCTCAGTGCCGCTCTGAATAGACTGGTCAATCATCTCCAGCACTTTATCCTTGTCGAGCTTACGGCCCTGTGACTCCTTCTGAATGATGAATGTGCCGTCTCCCTTCACCAGACAAGCATCCTTGGGGGGAATCTCATAGCTTTTATTGAACGCGTTCAGATTCTCCACCGACTGTTTCAGTACCCCCTCGTCATAGTTCATGCTCACACTGCCCGTAGGTAACTCCGTCTGGTGAAACAGCGAGCCAATCCAACCATAGGGCGACACGGTATCCAGCAATTTCTGTACTTCACCATGATCCACATAGGTCAAGCTGATCTCTTTTCCGGTGATGGTTTCGCTGCCATTCTCCCGTTCTTTCAGCGTCAAAGAATAGTTCTGTGCCTGTTCATTCAACGCATTATTCACTTCTGCAACGGTCTTTCCGCTACAGTTCACCCCGTTAATGGTGGTGTGATTTAAAAAGCGTCCTTGATAGGAATTGGCAATGGTAAAGAAGACAACCAAGAACACCACCAAAACCGTGGCAATCGCACCGATATAAAGTGCCTTTTTTCTGGTCTTTACCTGAACACCTTCTGTTGCGCGAGTTTCCGTTTCAGGATTTCGATTCTTAATTCTCACATAGCACTCCTTCTTCCGATTCTATCCACAGGAACATCGTTTTCGACCGTGTTCCTTTTGTTTTGCGGTTGTTTCTAAACTAGCACAAATAGCTGGAAAACTCAAGTAACGAATCATTACAATGAATAGCAGTACTTTCAGAATTTAGCCAGATTTCTTGGCACAATTTGGGCCTAATTGCATTCTAGTCTCTCTTCTTGACGAAAATAACCGCCTTTTGATCTGCTCATTGTCATATTATCAACAATCTTATCATTAAAAGTTGAAATTGTTCTGAATACCAGTCAGCTCTAGTTTTATCTTCCCTTTCGCTGGATGACAACTGTCCCCATTTCTGTTATGATATGATAGATATGATACCTTAAGCCTATGCAGCAAACAAAGGGATAAAACATCCCTTACAAAAGGTTGGCTTTCCTAGGGAATGATAGGAGGATCCGTGTTTTGAACAGCTATCGAATTTTTATTGTAGAAGATGATACGGTGATTGCTCGAGTAGTGTGGAAACATCTGTCCGGTTGGGGCTATACGGTGCAATGTGCCGCAGACTTTAACAATGTGTTAGGGGAATTTGCCACGTTTGATCCCCAACTGGTACTGTTGGACATCTCCCTTCCCTTTTTTAACGGCTACCACTGGTGTACTGAGATTCGCAAACTCTCAAATGTTCCTATTATTTTTATCTCCTCTGCCTCGGACAATATGAACCTCATTACCGCGATGAATATGGGCGGTGATGACTTTCTTGCAAAGCCTTTTGCACTGCCTGTCTTGACCGCTAAAATTCAAGCGCTCCTCCGTCGCACTTACGATTTTGGAGCTCAAATACAGCTACTAGAATGCAATGGCGTAGTGCTGAATGCATCTGATGGCACCTTGCGGGTACACGGTGAAAAGGTAGATTTGACGCGAAATGAGTGGAAAATTCTTCAGCTCCTATTAGAAAACCGCGAAAAAATTGTCAGTCGCCAGGCTCTCATGACACGACTTTGGGAATCCGACGCCTTTGTCAGCGAAAACACATTGACCGTCAACGTAACCCGCTTGCGAAAAAAGCTGGAGGCCGCCGGCGTTGCCGACCTAATCCACACGAAAAGGGGCGCAGGCTATCTTGTGGGGTGATCCTTTTGCGCTTACTATATTCCTATTTGAAACGTCAGGCGAAGCTGATTTTGATGTTACTCCTGTTCGCAGCGATATTTGTCTGCATATTTTCTCTTTACAACCTTCCTGTTGAGGCCGTCGGCTATGCAGCTGTTCTGTGTCTGGTCATTGGTCTGATTCTGTTTGGAATCGGCTATGGTCGTTACGTTCACCGGCATCGTCTTCTTCACCGCTTACAGGAAAACGTAGAGGAAACGACTTTCCAGCTTCCTCCCCCTATGAGCAGACTGGAGGAAGACTATCAAGCCCTGTTGCATGCAGTCTGCACGGATCGCGCCCGAATTACGGCGGAGCATGACAACGCCTACCAAGACATGTCCAATTATTACACCATGTGGGCACACCAGATCAAAACCCCAATCGCTGCCATTCACCTTTTGCTACAGGAGGAACCCGATTGCGATGCATTATCTGCAGAGCTGCTTAAAATCGAGGAATATGTAGAAATGGTATTATCCTACCTTCGGCTGGGCAGTGACAGCACAGACTATGTATTGCGTCGCTACGATCTGGATGAGATTGTACGCTCCTGTGTGCGGAAGTACGCAAAGCTGTTCATTTTGAAACGAATTTCGCTCACCTTTGATGAAACCCACTTAAACGTCCTAACGGATGAAAAATGGCTAACCTTCTCCATTGGTCAACTTCTCTCCAACGGCTTAAAATACACACCGGAAAACGGCACCATTCACATCTATCATGAACAGGAAGCACTGTTCATTGCTGACAGCGGCATTGGTATCCGAGTGGAAGATTTACCCCGTGTCTTCGAAAAAGGCTTTACCGGCTATAATGGCCGCGAGAAACAGAAAGCCACTGGGATCGGGCTTTATCTCTGCCGCCGCATTCTGGCAAAGCTGGGTCACGAAATCACAATCCACTCAGCGCCAGGAAAAGGCACTCTTGTACGCCTGAATCTGACCAGCGCGCCCCAAGTGCTGGAGTAACCTTGCAAAACTGTAAGAAACAGGGCCGGAATGTAAGCCAAATCGATGGCTCGCATTCCGGCTTTCCGCTATGATTGAGAATAGAAATGGAGGAAACATATATGTCTCTTTTAGAAGTTCATCATCTTCGTAAGATTTACACCACCCGTTTCGGCGGCAATCAGGTGGAAGCTCTGCACAATGTCAACTTCTCGGTAGAGGAGGGCGAATATGTCGCCATTATGGGGGAATCCGGCTCCGGTAAAACAACCCTTTTGAATATTCTGGCTGCTCTGGATCAGCCCACTTCCGGCGACGTAACGCTCAATGGCCGCAAGCTGGGGGACATCTCAGAACGGGATCTGTCCGCCTTCCGCCGGGACAACCTCGGCTTCGTGTTCCAGGATTTTAACTTGTTGGATACCTTTTCGCTCCAGGACAACATCTTTCTGCCATTGGTTCTGGCTGGGGATTCCTATCCTAAAATGGAAGAAAAACTGAAACCAATCGCAGAAAAGCTCCGAATTATAGATATTCTTAACAAATTCCCTTATGAGGTATCTGGCGGTCAGAAACAGCGAGCTGCTGCCGCGCGTGCCCTAATCACTGTTCCACAGATCGTATTGGCGGATGAGCCAACTGGGGCTCTGGACTCCAAAGCCTCTGACACTTTGCTACGGCTATTCAGTGAAGTCAATGGTGCTGGTCAGACCATCCTAATGGTGACCCATTCCATTAAGGCTGCCAGCCATGCAAAACGGGTTCTCTTCCTACGGGACGGCGAGGTTTACCATCAGCTTTACCGTGGCACACAAACCACTGAGGCGCTCTTTGGCAAGATCTCCGATACCTTGACTGTTCTGGCACAAGGCGGTGAACCCCATGCGTAAATCTGGTTTCTATCCCAACTTGGCTCTGACTAATATTCTACGCAGCGGTCAATTCTATCTGCCCTATTTTTTGACCTGCGCCGCAACCATTGCCATGTTCTATATCCTGTGCTTTCTAACCTACAACGATATGATTGATACAATGCCCGGCGCACAAAACCTACAAGTCATCCTATACTTGGGCTGTATTGTTGTGGGTCTGTTTTCTTTGGTCATTATCTCCTACAGCAACAGCTTTATCATGAAACGTCGGCGGCGGGAACTGGGCCTATACAATATTCTGGGCATGGAGAAACGTCATATTGCTCGGCTCCTCTGCTGTGAAAGCGCTTTACTGGGGATCGTCAGCATCCTGTGTGGCTTAACCATCGGTATTCTACTCTCAAAACTTATTCTCCTATTGCTATTGAAATTGCTGCACTTTACCGTAAAGATGGGGTTTTCTGTTAGCACTACAGGAATCTTTGTCACAACACTCCTTTTTGCTGCGATCTTTCTGCTGGTCTTGCTGAAAAACCTCTTTCAGGTTCGCCTTTCCAAGCCTGTAGAACTACTGCATAGCAGTGCTGTCGGCGAGCGGGAACCCAAAACAAAGTGGATCGTTGCCATTCTGGGACTGCTCACTTTGGGTGGAGGGTACACCATCGCTAACGTTGTAAGATCTCCCCTCCAGGCTCTGCTCCTCTTCTTTCTGGCAGTGATTTTGGTGATCATCGGAACCTACTGTCTCTTTACTGCCGGTTCTATCGCCCTGCTGAAGCGACTCCGTGCCAACAAAAACTACTACTACAAGGCAAAGCATTTTACCGCAATCTCCGGCTTGCTCTACCGTATGAAACAGAATGCTGTCGGCCTTGCCAGCATCTGTATTCTCTCTACTATGGTTCTTGTCACTGTTTCAACTACTGTATGCCTGTATTTGGGCTCCAATCAGGTTCTTGATCTCCGCTGCCCCACAGACATCGCCATCGCAATAGATTTAAACGGGGAAGGACACAAAACAACAGCAGATGCTGCGCAAACCAAAGTGAAAACGATCGTCGCTAAGGAAGGACGAACCATTGCTTCTATGCAGGCCTATCATCGTTTGCAGTTCGGCGCCCAGTTGAATGGGGACACTTTGGTGATGCGTCCAGGCAGAAGTGACGATAGCGCAGATGATTACCATTCTCTGTTTTTCATCACCGCAGAGACGTATAACCAGTTAACTGGAAAGCATACAGCACTGGCAGAGGACGAAGTACTGTGTAATGCTCTAGGTACGGAACTGCCAGAGCATTTTTCCGTGGAAGAACTGGATTTCACTATAAAACAGCGTTTGGATGCGTCTCCAGTGGAGAACTCAGTATTCTCTTATTCCAGCAATGTACAATGCCTCGTCGTGGCCAACGACGCTGTACTGAACAAGATTTATCAGGCGCAAAAGACAGCCTACGGCGACTACGCCACATCTATTCGCTACGAAATGGATTTCAATTTAGATGGTTCCGATGCGGAAAAAATCCAATGCTACCAAAGGCTGAATGATGGCAGTATCTTAGGTACTTTCCGTTCTCGACAGGAAATGTCCGCTGATTTCTACACATTTTATGGTGGATTCCTTTTCCTGGGGCTGTTTCTGGGGTTGTTGTTCTTAATTGCTACCGTTCTCATTATCTACTATAAGCAAATCTCCGAAGGATATGAAGATCAGCGACGCTTTGAAATCATGCAGAAAGTAGGCATGTCAGAAAAAGAAGTGCGTCGCAGTGTCCAACAACAGATTTTACTGGTGTTCTTCCTGCCACTTATCATGGCTGGCATTCACATTCTTGCCGCATTTAACATGATAACGCGACTTCTAGCAGTTTTTGCGCTAACAAACGTGCAGCTCTTCATCCTTTGTACTGCAAGTACACTTTTGATCTTCGGCGTTATCTACGCCCTCGTCTATTGGGTCACCGCCAGAACCTACTACAAAATTGTGCGGGCGCACCGTTGACTTGCCCCCATCTTACCTCCCCACCGTAGTCTGATGTCTGCCGTGGGGAGGCATTTTCATGCGAAGTGTAGCATCAATTATTGAAACATGATATAGTGGGAACATTAGAAATAATGCAGCCTATTCAGATCTCAGGAGGTAACCTGTGAGCAATATAACCATTCTAGCTTATCACATCCGCCATCACGTTAGAAACCTGATGGATTATCGGGGACGGATCGGCTCCGCCCGGCTGGAACAACTCTCCCACTTCCGTCCAGAGAATCAAATCAGGAGTCTTTGCGGAGATCTCTTGGTACTGGAGTGCCTGAAAGCACACAACAATACCCTCACGCTTCCCTTACAGTATACTAGGGCAGAATTCGGCAAACCCTATCTTCCGCTCCTGCCCAACTTCCATTTTAATGTATCTCATTCTGGCAACTGGGTTCTCTGTGCCACCGGAAGCATACCGCTGGGGGTTGATATTCAAGAAGAACGGATCTTCAAGCCTGCCCTCCTTCGGATATTGTCCACCAGTGAAAAGGTGTTCTGGGACAGCGTAAGCAACAACCAAAAGGCGTCTACCCTTTTTGACTTTTGGTGCCTCAAAGAAGCCTATTGTAAAGCTACTGGACAGGGATTGAGATTGCCTCTAAACTCTTTTTCAGTCAGCCTCTTCCCCCCCAGCCTTTCCGATAAATCATGTTGCATAAAACCCATTGCTTCTCCTGTTAACAACTATCATATTGGTCTGTGTGTCAAGGGTACCGTTATGCCACCAGTAGAACTTAAAATCGTAGCACATATAGAATGAGGCAGGAAGCTATTCTACTTCCTGCCTTTTCCTATGTGAATATTAGAATAATACATAGCGGCCTCCATT
>CALLZZ010000183.1 GCA_937858235.1 uncultured Clostridia bacterium | reverse complement strand
GATATGTAAAAGGTGACCCGAGAGAGTTCATTTATCAAATCAAGAAGCTGAACAACATTGGAACAGTTATTAGGCCGGGGCAAGAGCTAAAAATACCGGAAAAGGGTTAGAAATGCAAGGCTTGATATACAGGAAGCATATGAGCAATTAGCAATATCCAGGGAGTGACCTTTAAAGGGGTGAGCAGTTTGAATTACATCAAGGAGATTAACGCCTTTTATGATTGGCTCGAAATAAATTCTATATCTGACTCCGCAATTGCTTTATGGCACGCTTTGATGCACATAAACAATAAAGCCGGATGGATACCGGAGTTTACGGTAGCCATATCGACACTCGAAACCAAAACTGGTTTAAAAAAAGGCGCTATCATCAGGGCAAGAAACAGGCTCCAACAGGTCGGCAGGATTGATTTTAGAAGTCGTAATGGTCAGCTGTCAGCAATATATAAAATAATACCATTTGAGCCCCAAAATGGAACACAAAGTGAAACACAAACCGATACACAAACTGATGCAAATATAGATTGCGTTCTAAAAAAGAACACTAACTGGAACGCAAACCGGTACACAAACCGGACACAAAGTGAAACACAAACCGGTCCTATTAATAAACTAAACGAAACTAAACTAAACGAAACTAGTGTTGTTGATGACAACTACCAACCCACCACTGATAATGATAAACCATATATGGCACCCAGTACCGATCTGGAGCCATGTGAAGTGGTTTTGAATTATTACTGCCAAAAGGCCGGAATAATAGAGACCAAAGTTGGAGTTAAGGAGCTTGAATCTATAAAAAGCCTTATTGACAGCAATATTCCGGTAGAACTCATTAAAAACGGAATTGATGCAGCTTTTAAGAATTATAGACCGCAATATGATGGGGATAAGATTAATTCGTTTAATTACTGTGTACCTGTGATAAAAGCTTTGATAAGTAAATCAAAACTCAAAGGAGGGGATAGCCGTGGAAACAATAGCTGCAATAACACAAAAGCTGATGGACGGAGTGAAAAAGTCGTCTATGACTTCTCCGCATACGGCGGATAAATACAAGTGCAATATCTGTAAGGACGTGGGCTGGGTCCAAAATGGCGATGGTACCTGGAGCCGGTGTAAATGCTATGAAAAGGAGTGTATTGAAAGACTGTGGGCTAATTTCGGCGTTAAGGTTGCGGATGTTAAGAAACTAAATGAGTATAAGCCATACGACGATCGTACAGCGCAAGCGAAGAATAAAGCAATCCAATACCTGCGCACATTTGACAAGATTATTAATACAAACGAAAACAGTTTTGGACTCTTTGGCCAGGCAGGATCAGGGAAAACGCACATAATCGTCGCTATAGGGGCTGCACTTTTAAGACGTGAGAAGGATCCAGTGCCAGTGGTATATATGCCATACCTTGAGGCAATACGGGAGCTTAAAGCAAACAGCATGGACGATGAATATTATGCAAAGCTTTCAGGTAGGTACTGTACGGCAAAGGTGCTGATAATTGATGACCTGTTCAAGGATAAAATCAAAAACGGCAAACTCATGCAAGATAAATACGGTCACAATGTAGCACTCAACGAGGCCGACATGAAGCATATATATCCGATATTGAATTACAGGTATATCAACCATTTACCAACGCTCATATCGACCGAATGCACGCCACAAACACTAATGGAACTTGATGAGGCATTGGCAGGGCGTATCCTTGAACGCTGCGGAAGTAACATGGTTGTATTTCAGGGTGAGGAATACAATTTCAGGATGCGGAAGTTTGTGGAGGCGGCAGCGAATACGGAAGTGAGCTAAAGCTAAATCCCCGAGGGCGGGAGAACATTTTGGGGGTTCTAAAAAATGGATAACGAGTTGAAAAAGCTGATTGCTATTTGTGTAATTAGATATTTGAACGGTGATATAGACGAATTTGTAAGGCTGCGTAACAAGGCAATAGATATATATACAGGCGGCGGTAAATGCACAATAAACGGCGGGCCTATGATGGTAACCGTACGAGATATACTACAAGCAAAGGGGGTTGCGGTATGAAAGAGATAAAATGTAAAAATAACGTAAATTTGGGCTGTGGAGATACTTGCTGCAAGTTTTGCTTGGGGGCGACAGAGTGCAAATATGCCTGTAAAGGTAATCCAATAGAGTGCAATATGGCAGTGCAATACCCTAATACAAAAGAATAGCGATAGGACACATTAGGTTGTTTATGCGAAGGAAGTGCGGATATGAAGGTATGGGAGAAGATAACGGAGACCACGAAGCCACCACCTCTATAGGTGGGGGGGTAGTTCACATTCTGCATGTGAGAATTTCACAGTAACAAAAGAAAAAGGTCAAGGATATGCAGAAAACCAAGAATGCTATTTTAGAACTGATTATGTTAGCAGGGAAAATTTTTGGTCATGAGGAATTAGGTGTGGTATTGACCAAAAACAGTTAAATTGAAGATTTTTATATAAATTGTGGTTTTTATACGAGAGGAGCAGATACAGATGAGAGAAATTAAGTTTAGAGGCAAGCGGTTAGATAATGGCGAATGGGTGTATGGTTACTATGTCTATTATGGGTTGATAGATAATCAAAAGCATTATATTGTTCCTGATTATGCGTCGGCTCTATATGCTTTTGAAGTCGACCCATCTACCGTAGGACAGTTTACAGGCTTAAAAGATAAGAACGACAGGGAGATTTATAAGGGAGATATTGTCGAACTGACCAATACTTATAAAGGCATGAATACAAAAAGCATAGTCGAAATTGACTTCATTGATTTTACTTTTGCAGGGAAATGGGCAGAAGAATACTCACCTTCGGGATATATGTATAATCCGCTTGGTTCATACAACTTCCCAATAGTCACGATTGAGGTTATTGGGAATATCTATGAAAACCATGAACTATTGGGCGAACATAGGAAAGGAGGCATTAACAGGATGGGAATGTGTTTTGTACGTGTGAATTGGGATGAGAAAAATAAGCAGACAGCAACAGACCTTGTACATGCTTATTACAGAGGCGATATCAAAAAGAAAACCGATGTAGCAAGGGAGTTTAGGAAGCGCACAGGGTATAGATTAGCTCCTGATACAATATTCAAACATTCAGGGGTGGAGTAAATGTATTGGAGTGAAGAGCAGTAC
>CALLZZ010000182.1 GCA_937858235.1 uncultured Clostridia bacterium | reverse complement strand
GGCATCTGGGACTTCCCATCCCCGAAAAACTGAAGGCGGTTCTGGAACAGCTCCATGACCGCAATGATGAGGAGGAACAATAACTATGGCAGGAATCAAAGGAATTGACGTATCCCACTGGCAGGGAACGATTGACTGGGACAAGGTCAAAGCGGCAGGCATCAAGTTTGCCATCATCAAAGCCGGAGGCTCTGACGCAGGCTTCTACACCGACAGCAAATGGGAAGCAAACTATACGGGAGCCAAGGCAGCCGGTATCCCTATCGGCGCATATTATTTTGTCGGCAGGGACTGCGTTACTGCCGCTGCAGGAAAAGCGGATGCGGAACGCTTCATCAAAATTCTGAACGGCAAACAGCTGGAGTATCCTGTCTACATGGATAACGAAGCGCAGCCTGCTTCTGCCAAAGCCGGTATTACGGAAGCCGCCATCGCTTTCTGTGAGACAATGGAGGCCGCCGGATACTTTGTCGGTATCTACGGCTCTGTTGTCTCCGGTTTTCAGGAGCGCATGGACGACAGCAAGCTCAAGGCCTATTCCCACTGGGTAGCGCAGTACGCCAGTAAATGCACCTACTCCGGCGAATACGGTATCTGGCAGTATTCTTCCACTGGCAAGGTCGATGGCATCAAGGGTAATGTGGATATGGACTATGGATATATCGATTATCCGTCCATCATCAAAAACAGCGGCTTTAACGGCTGGAGTAAAGGGAGTGCCGCTGCAACCTACACGAAATCCGTTGATGAACTTGCTGCCGAGGTCATCCGTGGGGACTGGGGCAACGGCGACATACGCAGGCAAAAGCTGACCGCCGCCGGGCATGACTATGCCGCTGTGCAAGCAAAGGTTAACGAGATTCTTTCAGAGAAAAGCGCTTCAGCTACGGCGACCTATGAAACCTACACCGTGGTCAAGGGCGACACCCTCTGGGGCATTGCCGCCAAAAAGCTCGGCAGCGGCGCACGGTACAAGGAAATCAAGACGCTGAACGGGCTGAGCTCGGACACCATCTACGCCGGGCAGAAGCTGAAGATTCCGAAAAAGTGAATACGTCTGCCAGTCAGCCCCTCGCTGTCCACTTTCGGACGGTGAGGGGCTGTTTTTTGTGTTTTTCATCGTCAAATGACACTACTCATCTCCAGTGGGAAGTGAGGATAAGAAAACCTCGGACTGGAGGAAGGCACATGACGAACACACAAAAAGAGATGGTACGCCAATTGCGTCAGCAAGGATGTGGCTACACCGACATTTCCACAAAACTATCTATATCAAAAAACACAGTTAAATCGTTCTGCCAGAGGAATGCTCTGCGGCTTATGTCTGAAAAAAAGGAACCACAATGCCGGAACTGCGGTGCGCTAATGCCCATCACGGATAAATCCAAGACACGGCAGTTTTGCTCTGACAAATGCCGTGTTCTGTGGTGGAAAGCCCATAACCGAAAGGTATATACCAAACCGATCTATCGGCTTGTATGTCAAAACTGTGGAGCGTATTTCCAGAGCATAGGAAACCCACGTCGGAAATACTGCTCCCATGACTGCTATATCTCTGCGCGTTTCGGCAAGGAGCGTGACGGTGGTGAGTAACAAGTATTATGATGCCCTTCTCTCCTATAAATCGGCTATGGCACAGGCAGGGGTAATGTTTTCAAAAGGCATCATTTCTGGCGATGAGTACGCCATAATTGATACAATGATAGCGGAGAAACACGGCTTATGTTTGTGTAGTTTATTCCGAGAAAACGACTTGCTATATAGCAGTATCAGGGGTAATATGTCACACTGCAAGAAGGTGACAAGATGCCAAAAACAGTAAGTAAACTGCCACAAAAGCCACGATTGGCACGCCTAAAGAGAGTAGCTGCCTACGCCCGCGTTTCGTCTGGCAAGGATGCGATGCTGCACTCACTCTCATCACAGGTCAGCTATTACAGCAGGTTGATACAGGGACACGAGGGCTGGGAGTACGCAGGGGTTTATTCTGATGAAGCTCTGACTGGAACAAAGGAAAGTCGTGATGGTTTCCAAAAGCTGCTTGCCAGCTGCCGCGCTGGCAATGTGAATATAATACTGACAAAGTCCATCTCCCGCTTTGCTCGGAACACGGTGACATTGCTTGAAACTGTCCGTGAACTGAAAGCGATGGGGGTGGATATTTTTTTCGAAGAGCAGAACATTCACACGATGAGTGCCGAGGGAGAGCTGATGCTTACCATCCTTGCATCCTATGCACAAGAGGAGAGCCTTTCTGCCAGCGAAAATCAAAAATGGCGCATTCGAAGAGCCTTTGAAAACGGCGAGCTCATCAACCTGCGTTTCCTTTTCGGCTATCGTATCTCGAAGGCGGGAATTGAAATTGATGAACAGACGGCCCCAATCGTTTGTGAAATTTTCCAGCGGGTCATCGCTGGTGAAAGCTTCAGCTCCATCAGCAGGGACTTAAACGAGCGCGGTGTTACCTGCGCTCTTGGCGGCAAGTGGTGTGCACAGCGCATTAAAGAAACGGTCAGCAATGAGAAATACATCGGCAACGCACTGCTCCAAAAAACCTTTCGAAATAACCACTTGGAAAAAAAGCAGCTTCCGAACAACGGTGAACTACCGATGTTTTATGCTGAGGAAACGCATCCAGCAATTATTGACAAAGATACCTTTGAAGCGGCGCAGGTTGCTGTGAAAATGAAGCGGGAAGCAACAAAAAACAGACCGCGCCCACAAAAGAGTGAATTCACAGGAAAAATCTACTGCCCATTCTGCGGTAAGAACTACAAGCGGAACACGAGCAATGGCTCGGTCGGATGGAATTGTTCAACTTATCTATCGGAGGGCAACGCCCACTGCCACGGAAAGAAAATCCCTGAAACCACGCTTCAAGCGGTTTGTGCCGATGTGCTCGGCTTAAAAGAATACAATTCGACAGTTTTCAACGCACAGATTGACCGCATTGAGGTGCCAGAAGACAATCACCTGCGCTTCGTTTTCAAAGCGGGAACCGTCGCCGAGCGTGTCTGGGCTGACCGTTCTCGGCGAGAGAGCTGGACGGCAGAGATGCGGCAAGCTGCCGCCGAAAAAACGCGCCAAAGGAGGAAAAAACAATGCCAAAAGCAGTGACAATGATACCTGCCACGAAAAACAAATTTACAACCTTGCCTACCGCATCTATAGCGAAGCGCCGTACCGCTGGTTATGCTCGTGTTTCTACGGATAGCGAGGAGCAGCAGACAAGCTACGAAGCACAGGTCGACTATTATACAAAGTACATTCAGTCCCGCGATGATTGGGAGTTTGTCAAGGTTTACACCGACGAAGGAATCAGCGCAACGAACACGAAGCACCGTGATGGCTTTAAGGAGATGGTGCGGGATGCCCTTGATGGCAAAATTGATCTTATTATAACAAAGTCCGTCAGCCGCTTTGCCCGAAACACTGTGGACAGTCTCACAACCGTCCGCAAGTTGAAGGAGCACGGTGTGGAGATTTATTTCGAGAAGGAGAACATTTTCACTTTTGACAGCAAAGGCGAGCTGCTCATTACGATTATGTCCTCGCTGGCTCAGGAAGAGAGCCGCTCAATTTCTGAGAATGTCACATGGGGACAACGCAAGCGTTTTGCAGATGGAAAAGTCAGTATGCCGTATAAGCAGTTTCTCGGTTACGAAAAGGGTGAGGATGGCACTCCCGTCGTGAATGAGGAAGAAGCCGCCATTGTCCGACTGATATACAAACTTTTTCTTGAGGGTAAAACCCCTGCAGGTGTTTGCAGGTACCTTGATGCGCAGGGCATTCCCACGCCGTCCGGCAAAAAGAAATGGAGTCAGACAACCGTAGGCAGCATCCTCTCAAATGAGAAATACAAGGGCGATGCGCTCCTACAGAAAAAGTTCACCGTCGACTTCCTGATGAAAAAGATGAAGCCCAACGAGGGCGAAGTTCCGCAATACTATGTTGAGCACAGTCACGAAGCTATCATTAACCCTACAGAATGGGATATGGTACAGGCGGAGATTGCTCGGCGCAAGGCGCTTGGCAGAGTGTACAGCGGAAACAGCGTGTTTTCGTCCAAGCTGGTCTGCGGAGACTGCGGTAGCTTCTTCGGACAGAAGGTATGGCATTCCACAGATGTATACCGTAAGGTGATATGGCGCTGCAACAGCAAATTCAAGGGCCAAAAGAAATGTGCCACGCCACACCTTGACGCAGAAACCATACAGCAGAAGTTCCTGATAGCCTATAACCGCCTGATGGAAGACAGGAGCGGAATCATTGAGGACTGCGAGCTGATGCGTCAGTCGCTTTCGGATTGTTCGGCTCTGGATAGGGAAATCGAGCAGCTGACGGAGGAAATCACGGTTGTCGCAGAGATGGTAAAAGCCTGTGTAAAAGAAAACGCTTCTGCGGCGCTATCACAAGAGGACTACGACAAAAAATACAATTCGCTCGTGAAGCGGTATGAAAAGGCAACAAAACGGGTTGAGGAGCTCTGCGCAGAGCGTACACGCAAGCAAGACCGTGACCGCGAGCTCCGGCTATTCATTGAGTCCATAAAGGAACAGCCTCTCATTCTCGAAAGCTGGGACGAAAGGCTGTGGATTGCACTGCTCAATAAGACTACGGTTTTCCACGACGGCAGGATGGTATTCGAGTTCAAAAACGGAGCAGAGATTGAGGTTGGGCTGTAAGGCTCAGCCTCTTTTTTTACCCTTGCACCCACCTCCAAGCATTAATGCACCCACCTCGAATTTTTGCACCCACCCACGGACAATCGTTCTGCGCGGGTATGGAAAAATGCAAAAATGCTCGGAGGCTGGGTGCGTTTTTTGCTATCAGGCAACGCAGTGCAAAGAGATAAAATACAAAAAAGCCCGTAACTACGGGCTTTTCCGGCATAAAGCAAGAACGCTAATGTTGACACCTACCGTATCAATATTAGCGTTCTTATATGGTGGACCTGAAGAGATTCGAACTCTCGACCTCTCGGATGCGAACCGAACGCT
>CALLZZ010000181.1 GCA_937858235.1 uncultured Clostridia bacterium | reverse complement strand
GAACAGGACTGGCTGGAGGATTACGTCCTGTTTTCTGCCATCAAAAGCCACTTTGCTAACGGCCCCTGGATCGACTGGCCTGAGCCTCTGCGATTGCGGGAGCTGGAAGCTTTGCTTCATGCCCGCAGGGATTTGGCAGATGATCTAAACTTCTATCGCTTCCTACAATACGAATTCTACAGCCAATGGGATGGGTTGCGTGCATACGCCAAAGAAAAAAGCGTTAAAATGATTGGTGACATCCCTATTTACGTTCCTTTGGACTCCGTCGATCTTTGGTGCAGCCCCCATCTGTTCCAGCTAGACGAAACTAGTCGTCCCACCTGTGTGGCTGGCTGCCCCCCTGACGGCTTCAGTCAAGACGGGCAGTACTGGGGCAATCCCCTTTATGACTGGAATACAATGGAACAGGATGGCTTTTCCTGGTGGCTGCGGCGGATCGAAGCCGCTGGCCGGCTCTTCGATGTGATCCGCATCGATCACTTCCGCGGCCTGGAAAGCTACTGGTCCATTCCCGCCAAGCACAAAACTGCCCGGGACGGGGTCTGGCGCAAGGGTCCCGGACTGAAACTGGTTAACGCCATTCAAAGTCGGTTTCCACACTTGGACTTTATCGCCGAAGATCTTGGCTTTCTCACAGAATCGGTACGTGAAATGGTTACGGAATCGGGATTTCCCGGTATGAAAGTGCTGGAATTTGCCTTCGACTCCCGAGAACCCAGCAACTATCTTCCTCACTGTTACGAATCCAACTGTATCTGCTACACCGGTACCCATGACAATCCAACGCTGCCTCAATGGTGCCTGGAGAGTTCCCCAGATACCATCCGCTACGCCAGAGAATATCTGCACCTCTCCGATTCCGAGGATCTGGCCGCAGCCATCATCCGCAGCGGCATGGACTCCAACGCCAACCTGTTCATCGCCCAAATGCAGGATTACCTGGGGCTGGGGGCTGAAACACGGATGAATGAACCAGGTACGCTGAATCCGAAAAATTGGCGCTGGCGCAGTACCCCCGGCCAGTTTTCAAATCAACTGGCTTGTCACCTCCGTACCCTGGCCGCATTCAGCCATCGCACTTTCCTTCCAACTGAAACTGAATCAGGAGTTTATTCTTTATGAACTACGACGTAAACCGTATTGTTGCAACCACTGAAATCATTCTCAAATTCCGTCACGACGAAACCCTCACAGAAACCAACGCCGCCCGGCTGCACCATTGTCTGGGCGAGGCAGTGATGTTGACCATCAACGATCCCTGGACTCGCTGCCGAAAAAAACGTGCCCCTTTGCGCAATGCCTTCTACTTTTCCGCTGAATATCTGATGGGGCGGCTAATCTACAGCAACCTATACAATCTAGGTATTTTAGAAGCAATGCGTGAGGCGTTCTCTCACAAAGGGGTGGATCTGGCTTTGCTGGAGGAGGTAGAGGACGCTGCCTTGGGCAATGGAGGCTTAGGCCGACTGGCGGCCTGCTTCCTGGACAGCGCTGCCACACTGAATCTTCCCCTCACCGGCTATGGACTGCGCTACCGTTTCGGCCTGTTTAAGCAGCGCTTTGAGTCGGGTGCGCAAAAAGAGATGATTGACGACTGGACGCAAAACGGTGATCCTTGGAGCTATCGCCGCGACAAATATGCCGTGCGGGTAGCATTTGCCGATCAGACCGTCATTGCAGTCCCCTACGACATACCTATTATCGGCTACCACAACAACAACATCGGTACACTGCGCCTGTGGCAGTGTGAAGCCGTCCATGAGCTGGATTTCGAAGCGTTCAACGCCCAGGATTACTATCAAGCCTTGGCAGAGAAAAATGCTGCCGAAAATATTACTCGAGTGCTCTACCCCAATGACAGCACCCGGGAGGGTAAGCGGCTGCGCATCAAGCAGCAGTACGTTCTCTCTTCCGCCTCGTTGCAGGACATTTTACGTAGCTACAATGCAGTACACGGTGACAACTGGGAAAATCTAGCCGCCTTCTGTGCCATTCAGCTCAACGACACTCATCCAGCCATGTCCATTCCCGAACTCATTCGTCTGCTGATGGAACGCGGGCTGAATTTCGACCACGCTTTTGCCGTCACCAACCAGGTGTTCTCCTACACCAACCACACAGTGATGGGGGAAGCGCTGGAAAAATGGGATATGGATCTGCTGCGCTCTGTGGTTCCCGCCATCTGCAACATTCTGGAGCGAATCGACGAAAAGCTCAAGCAGGAGCACCCTGACAACGGTCTCTTTATCATTCGTAACAACACCGCCCACATGGCAAACCTTTCCGTCTACGTCTCCTCTGCCATCAATGGCGTGGCAGAGCTTCACTCGGAGCTGCTGAAGCGAGACTTGTTCCGGGACTGGTACGCCATCTATCCGGAGCGGTTCCAGAACAAAACCAACGGGATCACACCACGGCGCTGGCTGGGTCTTAGCAATCCGGAGCTGACGGAACTGATCACCCAAACCATCGGCTCGGGCTTTCTCACCGATCTCAACCGCCTAGAACGACTAAAGCCCTTCATGAACGAGACCCTCATCACCCAGTTCAATCGGGTAAAGCTCCTGAAAAAGCAACAGCTCTGCGACCGCATCTGGAAGAGCGAACGCATCGTGCTGGCTCCCCACTTTATCTTCGACGTCCAGGTGAAACGGCTCCACGAGTACAAGCGGCAACTCCTGAACGCTTTCTCCATTATGGCAATCTATCAAGCACTCAAGGACGGAACTCTTTCCAATTTCACCCCTACCGCTTATATTTTCGGTGCCAAAGCCGCACCTGGCTATGATCGAGCCAAAGCCATTATCCGGTACATCAACCGGATTGCTGACCTGATTAACCACGATCCGGCGGTACAAGGGAAATTGCAGGTGCTTTTCGTTCAAAACTACAACTGCTCCTACGCAGAGCAGATCATTCCCGCCGCCGACATCTCCGAACAGATCTCTCCCGCCGGTACGGAAGCCTCCGGCACCGGAAACATGAAACTCATGCTCAACGGTGCGGTCACCCTGGGTACCATGGACGGCGCTAACGTAGAAATCGTCCAGCAGGCCGGTCTGGAAAACAACTATATCTTTGGTGCTTCCGTCCAAGAGCTGGAGACCCTCCGGGAAAGCTATCGTCCCAGAGCGTTGTACGACAGCAATCCCGTCCTGCGGCGGGCGATTGATACTCTGGTGGACGGTACAATAGAGACCGACAGTGCCCTCTCCGAGCTCCACGCTTCCCTGCTGGATGGTGCCAACTGGCATCAGGCCGATCACTACTTCCTGCTCCAGGATTTTTCCAGCTATCTGGAGGCAAAGCTGCGCGCCAATCAGGATTATCAGGATCGGCAGGCCTTTGGGCGAAAGTGTCTAATGAACCTGGCCTCTGCCGGAAGATTCTCTTCCGACCGTACCATTCGCCAGTATGCCGAGGAAATCTGGCATATCTGATCCCCTTCCCAGCATCGTATTTTATCAGGGGCACCTTACTCCACTGATCATAATGTGTCCCAGAGAAAATAAAGGAGGACTTCCACCCAGCTTGTGGTGCGGCAGTGTGGAGACCTGTCGTAAAGCGGCTCAGACTCTGTGGGTCTGTCTGCGAGGCACATCCATGCGGAGGCAGATGTGTCAAAGTAAACTGCTATGGCAACGGTAACCTTAAAAGATATCAAAAAAGTATACACTAACCCAGAACGAAAAAAGAAAAAGCCAAAAAAGGATTCGACCCCGCAACAGAAAAAAAGTAATCTGCTGATCACTCCAGAAGGAGTCGTAGCGGTACAAGAGTTCAATCTGGAGGTGGCGGATCGGGAATTTATCGTCTTGGTAGGCCCTTCCGGCTGCGGAAAATCCACCGTTCTGCGCATGATCGCCGGATTAGAGGAAATCTCGGAGGGTGACCTCTACATTGACGGACAGCGGATGAACGATGTCGCACCAAAGGATCGGAACATCGCCATGGTGTTTCAGAACTACGCCCTCTATCCTCACATGACCGTTTACGAAAACATGGCCTTTTCCCTTCAGTTGAAAAAGACACCTAAGGAGGAAATTGACCAAAAAGTGCGGGAAGCAGCAGAAATCCTGGACATTACCGCCTACCTGGATCGAAAACCCAAGGCTCTTTCCGGTGGTCAGCGCCAGCGTGTGGCCATTGGCCGGGCCATCGTGCGAAATCCCAAGGTATTTTTAATGGACGAACCCCTGTCCAACCTGGACGCGAAACTGCGTAATCAGATGCGAGCTGAGATCATTAAGCTACGGGAGAAAATTGACACGACTTTCCTCTATGTCACCCACGATCAGACCGAGGCTATGACGCTGGGGGATCGCATTGTCATTATGCGGGACGGGGTAATCCAGCAGATCGGCACCCCACAAGAGGTATTTAATCACCCTGCAAACCTCTTTGTGGCCAGCTTTATTGGCAGCCCTCAGATGAACCTGTTCGACGATGCCAAACTCCTGCTGCGAGATGGTCACTATTCCGTCCAACTTTTGGATACCGTCTTTGCGCTCTCGGAAGAACAGCAGGCAAAGCTCAAGGCACGAAATACGCCGGAACAGGCGGTTACCCTCGGCATTCGTCCCGTTCATGTATCCATCGGCGATACAGGTATCGGTGCCACCTTGGATCTGTCCGAAATGATGGGCTCTGAGCTGCACCTCCACCTCAATGCCAATGGCACCGATGTGGTGGCTGTGGTTCCCACTACCCAACTCAATGCGGACGCTATTGCGCATCATCAGGCCATGAACCTTACCTTCCGTCCAGGTCTGATTCACCTGTTCCGCAAAGACAACGAACAAACCCTCTTTTCCTGAATTCCCCTCTGCGGGGCGGCACCTCTCAACGGCTGCCGCTCCGCTTTATGATTCACATTGACTTTAGTTCCCCCGCGTTATAAGATAGTGTTCACAACCACACCAAAAAGGAGTACCCCCATCATGAACACAAAATCGTTCCGTTTCCTCTGGCTCCCGACATTGGTTGCCGCTCTGCTCCTCAGCATTGCAGGCTGCTCCGGTAGCAACGGCACCTCATCGTCCACAAATATAACCAATTCCTATGCCCAATCCCTTTGGGCCAGTCGTGTGGAGTACATCGGTGACAACGCTGCTGTGGGGAGTTTGCTGTCTCAGCTGGGCGTGGACAACCGGTTGGGTACCTTTACCATGGAACTACAGACCAAAGCGGAACCTTATGTGCTCACGCTCCACTTTGATCAGACCCCCGAAGACACCGATATTTTTACCGATCAATTCCACTACTACGCCGATCTGCTGCTGGCACTGATCAAAAACTGTAGCCAGGTGGACTGCACTTATCCTAAGGCAGACAACAGCTCCACCGCTGCCCTCAGCTGGACCGTTCAGAATGCGAATGACACACTAAATTTGGACGTTAAATCTTGCATTGACTCGGCTGATGGTATTCAAACCCTACTGGACGCCATTCGCACAAAAAATCAGGATAATCCGAACATCATGACTTTTTACTCCGACTTGGAAAACCCTTGAGACAAGCACACTTTTTTCATACATGCAAACAGGTCTGCTTGCGGATGGCTCTGGATCAGGGGCGCCGCTGATACACCCCAAAGAAAATCATATTAAATTGCTGTTTCTTACCCTAAATGCACTATTCAGAGCGATACCCTCCACTGGGTATCGCTCTTCCCCCTAGGGATCAAATGAACCACCTCTCCTCTATCTGTCACCATTGTACGCACTCCTTCGGAGTTACTAGCGTATTTGTTGTAGAAAAAGGTAGCCTTGATCCTCTCGCAGCGTTTTCATCATGGCTGCGGTTGGCTCCGCAGTTGGTCTAGGCAACGCCTGGCGTTTCCCAGAACTTGCTGCAAAATACGGCGGGGAACCTTCCTGCTGGTTGTCTGGGTTCTTATCTATCTCTGCATCCAAAAAGGTACAGTCAGTGCCGGCAAGGTCGTTAAATTCACTGGTATTGTTCTGCCTCTGCTCTTCCTTTAGTTACGCAAAAAGCTTCGCAGAACACTTTGCAATTTAATCCCACCACAAACGAAGAAAAGCCTTCCGACTACACGAAATGGTCGGAAGGCTTTTTTGTTATTCGCCGATGGAATTGGTCTTGTAGATAAACTTGGTGGTGCACTCTATATCTTTGAGGCTTCCGCCATAGGAACGATATTCCTTTGCGTAATCCTGAACAGCCTCCAGGCGATCCACAATACCGGTCAGATCATCGTCCATCAAGTTGTTCAGTTTCTGGATTCCTTCCTTGTCAAACTTCGCCATGCCTTCTGCCAAGTCATCGGAGCCATCTACCAACTGTCCAATGCCGTCAATGAGCCTGCTGGCTCCTTCAGACAGCGCGCCAGTACCATCGGAGAGCTGACCCAGATAGCCGGACAAATCCTTTGCGCCACTGGCCAGATCACTGGTGCCATCAGCCAATTCAGCAGTGCCATCGGCTAGATCATTCGCACCGTCAGACAGATCGCTGGTGCCATCGGACAGTTCTTTCGATCCGTTGGCCAACTTGTTAGAGCCCTGAGCCAGAGCCTGGGTTCCTTCTACCAAGGTGTCACTTTGCTCGTTCAACTGATCCAGCCCCTCGATCAATGCATTGAGGTTAGAACCGTCGTTACCGGAAACCATGGCATTTACGCCAGTTTCAATAGCTTTTGCACCCGCGGCAATCTGATCCGCTCCTTCGGCCAGATTAGCAGAACCGCTTTCAATTTTACCAGTATAGGTTGCAATCTGCTCCGCACCGCTTTCTATGGTTGACAGACCGCCCTGAAGGGTATTGTCTCCGGTACTGGTCAGCGCGGTGCACACACCGTCCTGATACTGGAGACTGGCTTTCAGCTCCTTAATAATCCCTGCGTAGGTATCTTTTACATCATCACTGACACCCTCCATTTTGCTCAGCTGATCCAACTGGTCAATGGCGGCATTTACATATTGTTCTGAGGTCTTCAGGTTGGAGGCAGCCGAGTTCAATCCCCCCGCAATACTTGCTGCGCCTGTTTTGATCTGTTCCGCACCAGCCTTAATTCCGGCGGCTGCCTCGTAAATACTGGTACCGTTGCTGTTCTTCAACTTGGAAGAGATGGCCTTTGCACCTGCTGCAATGGACATGGCACCTGTATAAATGGTATTGCCTTTGCTGCTCTGATCGCCCAGTGCCGTTTTCAGGCCCTTGGCACCGCTCAACAGCTGTGCCGAGGCGTCGGGCAGTCCGGAAACTTTATCTGCCAGGGTACCCATGTTGCTGGCCAGTTCGGAGGAGCCACCTTTTACCTGCCCTGCTGCATCAGACACCTTGCTTGCGCCCTGTTTCACCTGATTTGCACCGCTGTTTGCCGCTTTTGCACCCTTGTCGACCTGATTTGCACCACTTGTGAGGGTATCGGAACCCCTTGCAATCTTTTTCGTAGACTGATCTACTTGATCCACACCGTCCACCATGCCGCCGCTCTTCTTATCCAACTCGCCTATGCCGTCTGCCAGATCTTTACTGCCGTCTACCAACTGATCGGATGCATCCCCCAAATCATTGAGGGAATCCTTCAGGTCATCCACACTGTCCACATCGTCCAGGTTCAGCTCTTCCAGCGCGCTGTTTTCCGCCAGCGTCACTGTGGTCAACAGGGAAAAGTTGGTCACCTTGGCCGTGATGGTGACTTTCTCAGGGACGTCAATATCAATTCCTTTTCCGTCGTCATCCTTCAGATCTTTTAGCCCAAGGCTTTCGCTCAGCCCGGGCATAGCCAAACCTACCACTACAGTTTTGTCACCGCTGTTGATCACTTTCCCGTTGGTAACTTCCACGTCGCTGGCCTTGTCGTTGTCCAGCAACAGTCCGGATACCATCATAAAGGGCTGGTAAATAGTAACCTTTTTCCCGTTTACTTTTTTCGTCTTGCCGGTGTTGTTTTTATAGGTAAACTGAATGGTCAGCTTCCCCGAAGCACCGTCTAGCTGCTCTGCCGTCACCGGTTTCCCGTCCAGTTGATAGGAAACTGACACATCTACCGGCAACTGCGCTGTACTGGTGCCCTGGTAGTAGATGTCGTTCCCTTGGGCATTCCAGGTCAGTTCGTTATTGCTGCCCTTGGTGTAATCTTCGTCCCCTTTGACATTCTTGATGTCTTTTAAGCCGGACGCATCCTTCAGGGTATTTGCACCGTCCTTGTTCTTTAGCCATTCACTGACAATCACCTGATCGGTTTTGCCGTTGGCATCGGCAATCACATAAACAGTTTCCTCCTTGCCATCGGTATCACTGTGACCCAGCAACTGCTCTGCTGCTTTGGTCACCGCATCCGTTTTGCTCTCCTGGGCAGAAGCATCTCCACTGCCGGAGCTGGCAGCACCGCTACTGCCGCATCCCGCCAGGGTGGAGCTCAACATTCCCACCGCCAACACCAGCGCTAAGATTCTCTTTTTCATCTCAGGTTCCCTCCTTTGACACCCACAGTATTGCGTAAGCCGAGGGTGGTCTTACAGATGATTTTATCCAGCAGCATAAACATACTGGGCAATACGAAAATAACAACAACCATGCTGATCAGCGCGCCCCTTGCCATCAACAGACATAGGGAGCCGATGAGATCCACGTCAGAGTAGATACCAACACCGATGGTGGCGGCAAAAAACCCCAACGCACTGGAGATCACTGAGTGGATGGAGGTCGATAGAGCCGTTTGTACCGACTCTTCCTTAGAACGTCCGCTCATCCGCTCCTTTTTATAGCGGGTGGTCATCAGAATGGCATAGTCCACTGTGGCACCTAATTGAATCGTACCGATGCAGATAGACGCAATAAAGGGCAAGGTTGTACCGGTAAAGTAGGCCAGCGCCATATTGATGTAAATCGCCAGCTCGATCACTGCCACCAGAATAATCGGCAGCGAGATGGATTTCAGCACCAGTAGGATAATCAGGAAAATCGCCACTATGGAAACTGCACTGACCACCATAAAGTCGTGATTGGTGATCTTAATCAGGTCTCGGGTACAGGGCGACTCACCGATGAGCATCCCTCCGGAATCATATTCCTTGACGATCTCCTCTACCGCATCGCACTGAGCGTTCACCTCATCGGTAGCCACCTCATACCGGGAACTGATCATCACCAGCTGATACTCCCCGCTCTCCAACTGCTCTCGAGCTGAGTCCGGTATCAGCTGATCCGGCACCAAAGGGCCGGTGATCGAATCCAGGCCCAGCGCAAAGTTGATTCCGTCTACCGCCTCGATCTCACCCAGCATGTTTTTGATGTCCTTCTGAGACATATCTGAACGACACAGTACCATTTCCACCGAACTCATATTAAACTTTTCGTTCAGCTCTGCATTGGCCTGCACCGATGGTAAGTAATCCGGTAGGCTGTTATCCAGCTTATAATACACGTTGTAGTTGGAATTACCGTACAAAGCTGGAATCCACAACAGCACCATCAGCAGTACAAATAATTTGTAGTGCTTCAGAACAAATCCGCTGGTACCACCGGTATGCAAATGCAGCGTTGGATGCGCCGTTTTCCAAATGGCCTTGTCGAACACCAGAATCAGTGCTGGCAGAACAGTGACACAGCAAACTACTCCGATCAGAACGCCCTTCGCCATGACAACACCTATATCCAGTCCCAAGGTAAAGCTCATAAAGCACAGAGCAATGAAGCCGGCGATGGTGGTCAGCGAGGATCCTGCTACTGAGGTAATGGTGGCCGCGATCGCATGGGCCATGGCCTCCTTTTTATCCGAATACTCCTCCAGCTGTTCTTTGTAGCTGCCCCAGAGGAAAATGGAGTAGTCCATGGTTACCCCCAACTGGAGCACCGCCACCAGAGACATGGTAATAAAGGAGATCTCCCCTTTGACAAAGTTTGTGCCCAGGTTGTAAATGATGGCCATGCCAATACTGAGCATAAAGAGCACTGGAATCATAAACGAATCCATGGTGACAGCCAGCACCAGGCAGCACAGCAGTACCGCAATCACAATGTAGATGGGCATTTCCTGTTCCACCAGGTTTTTGGTATCCGTCACGATGGCAGACATACTGGACAAGAAGCAATGCTCTCCCGAAATGGTTCGGATGGTCCCAATGGCGTCCATAGTTTCATCTGCAGAGGTGGTGGTGTCAAAAAAGATCGCCATCAGTGTAGCATCTCCGTCTTTCGAATTGAACACCTCTCGGATACTGTCTGGCAGCATCTCCACCGGCACTGACAAGTCTGCCGCAGAGTCATACCAGATTACGTCGGCCACATGGTTTACATCCTCTATGTCCGACTTCAACGCCGCCACATCCTTGTAGTCCATATCCTCACAGACAAAGAGGGCGTAAGCTCCTTTTCCGAACTCATTCAACAGGATATCCTGCCCCTGCATGGTATCAATCTCATCCGGCAAATAATACAGGATGTCGTAATTGACATGGGTCTTGAAATAGCCTATCGCCGCAGGAATCAACAGCAGAACACTAATAATGAGAATCGGTATGCGCAGCTTTACGATTTTTTCACCGAACTTCAGCACAACGGTTCCTTCCTTCCATACTGACCACCGGTCATTTTTAAGCAACCACAGTGTACTACAAACCGAAAGGAGATGCAACCGAAAAAGTGACCAAAAGTCAAACTTGGTGAATTTTTTCTTTCTTCCTGCTTGAACCTCCCCTCAATCCACGCTATACTAAAAATGTATTTTATTAGAAAGGACGGTGTGCTCGTGGGAACTTTGATGCAGAAAAAGGAGCTGAAACGCCAACGGTTGCTGGACGCCGCCTATGACTTGTTTCAGAAAAAGGGAGCTGCCAGCACCACAATTGATGACATCGTAAAACAGGCAAAAGTAGCAAAAGGAACTTTTTATCTGTACTTTCACGACAAAAAGTCCATTTTAGATTCCCTAGTATTTAACATCTGCCACAAGGTCTTTCGAGATGCCTGTCAAAACATGGACGACCATCGGGCAGACAATCTGGCGGATAATGTGATTCATGTGGTGGATCATATCATTGAGTATTTTAAGTGTGACCCACTGACCCTCTCTGTGGTCTGCCGCAACTTCGGCTGGAAGCCCGTTCTGGAGATCGAACTCCAGAACTCCGACGATCTCTTTCTAAAGCACATCCTTTTGGCTTTGAAAAACAGCCCTGAGATGAAGGATCGCACTGAGTCTGCCGTAATCAATCTAGTGTATGTGCTGATGGAAATGGTGGGATCTGTCTGCTACGCTGCTATCATTGAGCACGAACCGGACAACATTGACAACATGAAGCCAGTCCTCTACGAGGTAATTCGAAAAAGCCTTTCCTAACCGCAGCAAACGCAGAAAATAGGATGTACTAGATGCGAAAGGAGGGTCTTTTGTGACAGAACGTGAAAAAATGCTGGCCGGTCAGCTATATGACAGCAACTATGATCCCGAATTATTTCAGGCTCGCATCCACTGTCTGGTTTGGCGCCAATGTTACGGTGCTCCCCGGTGTCACCATCGGTGACCATACCGTAATCGGTGCCGGTAGTGTCATCACTGGGGATCTGCCCCCCAACGTAGTTGCCGCTGGTTCCCCCTGCCGCCCCCTGCGGCAACTCCTCCTTGAACCACAGCAAAAAACGACATAGCCGCAGCCATGCCGTTTCCTTACAATTTTACTGTTTATATTCAGAAGTCGTTAAAAAAACGGCTTCTTTCCTTTACTTTCCAGGCAATGCAACCCGCTTCGCCACCACAACAAACCGACCTTTCTCTTTATGATAGGCACAGGTAGACAGGGTCAGCAGCTCATCTCCATATTCCGCTGTTATGTCCGTCTGGTATTGGGACATACTTTTCACCTGCTTCACATACTCGTCAAAGGCTTCCTGATCCTCCGCATCTATAAAATCGTAGTAGTGGAAATGCTCCTTGTCATCGTCAGCATACACCTGAGTCCGGAACACTGCGAGAACCTGATATGTCCGACCCTCCCGAATTGTGTCAAAAACAAAAGTTTGATGGGATTCATAGAATTCCCTGTCTTCGTACTCTGACAGCTTGCCAAACATGCTGCCGCTCTTCATATGGTGCCCGTAAACAATCAGGTTGTCCGAGGGACGCTCCAGATCACAAGCAGCCTCTAGAAACAAGCAGCCCCCACTGGCGTACGCTTCGTTAAAATCCCGGTGCAGATAGTACTCTGGGTCTGCCTTCCGTTGCATCACCGGATAGTCGATGGGGGTATCTTCTATGGTCAGCCATCCGATCATGTCCGGGTTCCGGGCATACAGCTCTGCGTATCGCACCAAAATCCCATCCTCGTTTACTGCATAGGGGGCCTCTGTGCTGTCATTCAACTCTTTCCGCAGATCCGTTACCGTGCTTTCCTGCTGATGGGCTGTGAGGTAGTAGCTGCCCAGCTGCCACGCACTATAAAGAAACACCCCCGCCAGCAGCACGAACAGTAGAATTCGTATCACCTTTTTCATCCTTATGCCGCCTCCTTCCCTCTCGTATGCTTCTACCATACTAAAACCGTCAGCGTTTTGCAACACCGCCGCCATAAAAAGTGCGCCGCTCCACCAGGAACAGCGCACAGAATTATTTTATCACACGGTCGCACGTCTGGAACAAGTTCCGCATCAGTTCCTGGTACCGCTCCGTCTCCAACAGGTAGCTCTGGATATGCCGGGCGCCTTCCACCAACAGCAGCTTCTTTTCACTGCAACAGGCTTCATAGTTCCGCACGGTATTAGACACGGGTACAAACCGATCCTCTTTTCCGTGGACAAAGAGCACCGGAATCCGATTGGTCTTCATAGCCTCCAATGTTGCGTATTCCCGGTAGGAGTACCTGGCACGGTGTTGACAGATCCGGTCTGCAATCCACAGAAACGGCTGCTTGGGCATATGCCACCAGTCCTTCAAGGTGGTGGTAATTTGCTCTTCCGGCGAGATAAACCCACAGTCCGCAACGATTCCACGAACCTCCTCGGGCAAGTCAAACCCAGCCGTCATCAGCACCGTCGTTGCGCCTAAGGAACACCCCAGAAGGTAGATTGGCATTCCCTCCGGCTCCCGATCCTGAATGTAACGAATCCAGTCCAGACAGTCGTAACGCTCCAACACACCAAATCCCAGGCACTTCCCTTGGCTGGCTCCATGACCTCGCTGCTCCACAAAGAGCAGATTGCACTGCTCTTCCTGTAAAAAAGGCCCGAACGCACTCATATCATGCTCCCAGCTTCCCCGCCAGCCATGTACCAGCAGCACCGTCCGCTTTGCCTCCGGACAGGGCAGGTAGTGTCCTACCAGCCTTAGGTTATCTCGGCTCTGGATGGAAACTGTCTCAAAGGGTTGCTCTTGCCGCCAACGATCTGCCGCAAGGGTAATTGCATTCATTCGTTCCTGCGCCGGCACCAATGGTGCTGCCTTTCGATTGGTTTTCCGCGGTTTCTGCTCATACGCCGCCACTACCCCTACACGAAACAGGTAACAGCAGATCAAATACAACGCCAGGCACAGAGATCGGAAGAGCGTCG
>CALLZZ010000180.1 GCA_937858235.1 uncultured Clostridia bacterium | reverse complement strand
CCCCCTCCGCAAAGACTGGACTTAGCCATTGCAGAGGGGGCCACTAGAGAATCATCAATCCAACCGGATCTTTTCCTGTTCCACAGTAGCATGCAACGCAGTAACCGGCGTCATATAGCTTTCAATCAAACGGAGTGCAATAGCATCTTCCAGTTCCTTTTGAATCAACCGACGCAGGTTCCGTGCGCCGTATGTCAAGGAGTAGGATTTCTGAGTCAGATACACTACTAAACTGTCATCCCAACTGAATGCAATTTCCTTCTCCGCCATGGATTCTTTTAGCTCATTGAGCATAATCACGGTAATCCCGCGGAAATCCTCTTCGCTCAGACGATTGAAGTGGATGATCTCATCTACCCTGTTAATAAATTCTGGACGAAGGATGGACTGGAGCGCCCTCATGATCCGTTCCTCATCCTGCTGGCTTACACTGCGTCCAAAGCCCACAGAACCGCTCTGCCCAGAACTGCCAGCATTTGAGGTCATGACAATAATGGTATTCTCAAAGTTGACCTTTCTTCCGTGGGCGTCGGTCACCTGTCCATCATCCAGGATCTGGAGCAGCACATTGAGCACATCCGGATGAGCCTTTTCGATTTCATCAAAGAGAATCACACTGTAGGGTTTTCTGCGAATCTTCTCCGTCAGCTGTCCCGCTTCATCATAGCCCACATAGCCGGGAGGCGAGCCAACCAGTCTGGAAACCGCATGCTTTTCCATATACTCCGACATATCCAAACGGATCAGCGCATCTGGCGTATTGAAGAGATCATTTGCCATCTGCTTCACCAACTCTGTTTTACCAACGCCGGTTGCACCCACGAATATAAACGAAACTGGCTTGCGCTTCGGAGAAATGCCAACGCGGTTACGGCGAATGGCCGCAGTAACCGCATCAACCGCACGATCCTGTCCAATGATATGTGATTTCAGCCGTTCGTCCAGTTTAGACAGGCGCGAAAATTCGCTCTCCTCGATACGGCTTGCCGGAATTCCGGTCCACTGCTCAATGACACTGGCCAAGTTTTCAATGGTTAATTCCGGGCTGGGGCGGCCCGACAAGTCCTTGATCTTATCTTCCAGCCGCAAAATTTGGCTGCGCAGCATTGCCTGCTGCTCATACTGACGGTAATCCCGCTGGGTTTGCAGTTCGTTTTGCTTTTCCTGCAACTCGGACAACTGCTGCTGCACCTGCGTCATCCGCTCATGGTTCTGCTTCATGCAGATGACCCGCTGTTCCTCTATCAATCCAACATCGTTCATGCATCCATTGCGCGCCTGGTTCAGGTTCGCAATTTCTTGATGCACGCGGGCTTGTTCCTTCTCATTTTCGTTGATCTGCATCATACGCTCTGCATCCGCCTCAGAATTTTGAATTTGCAGCAGTTCCTGTTCTTTCTCCAAGTCAGCCTTTTCCTTTTGGGTCTCAACCAACTGGGACAGATTTTTATTGCGCAGATTGACCTCGGAACAAGCCTCGTCAATCAGATCGATTGCCTTATCCGGCAGGTAACGATCCGTAATATACCGTTCCGACATGACTACCGCCTGACGTGCCACTGCATCCGGAATGATCACCTGGTGAAACTCCTCGTAGTAATGAGAAATGCCACGGATGATTTTTATGGTATCGTCGATAGAAGGTTCTGGTACGGTAACCGGCTGGAACCGCCGCTCCAAGGCTGCGTCCTTCTCGATATACTTACGATATTCGTTGAAAGTCGTGGCACCGATCACCTGAATTTCCCCGCGGGACAACGCCGGCTTCAGAATGTTCGCTGCATTCATGGAGCCATCTGCATCGCCGGCACCCACCATATTGTGCACTTCGTCGATCACAAGGATGATATTGCCTGCCTTGGTGACTTCCGAGATCAGTCCTTTCATACGGCTTTCAAATTGACCGCGGAACTGAGTTCCCGCCACCAGAGCCGTAAGATCCAGTAAATAAACCTGTTTATCCTGTAGCTTATAGGGTGCCTTCCCCGCTGCAATTCTCTGCGCCAACGCCTCTGCAATTGCCGTTTTGCCTACGCCCGGTTCGCCAATCAGACAAGGATTGTTCTTTTGTCTGCGATTCAGGATTTGAATCACACGAGCGATCTCCTCTTCTCGGCCAATGACCTCATCTAGTTTTCCTTCCAATGCTTGATTGGTCAAGGAAATACAGTAATTATCCAAATACTTAGACTTTTTCCCATTTTTCCGTTCTTTACGCCCACTCGGTTCTTCCTTGGCTGTTTCATTTCCAGTGGGCTCCGGAGTCGGATTCCGGCTAAATAGCTTGCCAAGGAAGGGGAAGGTTGCGGTTTTCCCTTCATCGTCCTTTTCTGCTCCCTCCGGATCGGACATAAATTCTTCTAATGCCTCCGGCCCACCGAAGGCAGTCATCATTTCGCTGGTCAGACCTTCCAGGTCTTCCTCAGAAATACCCATTCGATCCATCATATCCTGAACCGGCTTGATTCCAAGCTCCCGGGCACACTTCAAACACAACCCTTCATTGACCGACTCATTGTTATCCAGTTTCGTTATAAAAACAACCGCCACATTTTTGTGGCATCTTGAACACAGTTTCGGCTGCATACTTTGTACTCCTTACAATATTGAGAGGGATGTAATCCCTCTATTTTGCGGACACTATATCATACAAATATGAATAATTTTTGCTCTTTCTTGCTGGAATCAAATAGAAGTTGTAGTGAATCCAGAGAAAAAGCGTAGGAAGATACTTTCCTGTATCGTTGCTTGAGGTAACAACCCCAGACTTAGAATCAGCCAGGCAATACCCCCTACGATAATTACGCCTTTTATCAAGCCAAATGCACCGCCCAAAAGCCGATTGAAAAAATGCAGCACTGGCAGCTTTGCCACTAGATCTAACGCTTTACTGATTAAATTCCACAGCAGTAAAATCACCAAAAAGGCAATCACATACACCACACCCCAAGAGAGGGGGTGTGCGATTTCCTTTGCCATGGAGCCGGCCGCCGTTTGCATCGTAGACTCCATTCCCTTTGCGATGGAATCCTGAATGGCAGAAACAGCTGCCTGATACGTCTCACTCTGCTGGAGGATACCTAGAATTCCGCTGTTCTCTCCATTAGCATCTTTATTCTCCCATCCAGTAGTATCTTCTACCGTATCCTTGACGCTCTCATTTAACTGAACCGTAATAACAGATTCAATCCGCGGAGTAATTGCTTTCTCAATCATAGGAGAAAACTGATCTGCCGCCGCCTTTGCACCCACCAACGCAATCACAATGGCAAGTAAACCGCATAAAGTCATTATAAAGCCGCGGCGCATCCCGACCACAATACAAAGGATCAGAACCACCAGTAAGATCAGATCAAATACAGCCATTTTTCACACCTCTTTATGGTACATACAGCCTTGTACTGTCTGCACCGATCATCATAGTCGCGCCATCAGAACCAATGATTGCGCGCTGGCTTCCGTCATTTTCTGTCCTAGAGTATTCATCTAAATCACTGGTGTAAATCACCAGTTCTTCTGTTGTTAGCACTGCAATATACTTTCCGGCTGCGGATACTGACAGCACTTCGCCAGAAATAGGCTGTGACCGTGCCGCATCACCGTTATCGTCAATCAACAGCACCTCTCCACTGCCACCCACTTTGTACCAGCTAAACACTTCAACCGCATAGTCATCACCATTCAGCGCGTATCCCTGAAGATATTGGTTCGCTTCTGTCCAACTGCCGACAACTTCCAGGTTGCTGTCCAGCACAGCGGCACCACCCTTTTCCTGCACCCAGAGCAACGCCGATTTCCAATGTAAATCTACCACAAATTGATCTTTCAACGTTGTAGACGCCACCAAATCTCCCTCTTTGCACTCATACAAGTTTATGGTACTGTTGAATACCCGATCCTTTTGCCCAATTGTTACAACCGCAAACTGTTTGTTATCGGGAGATACGATGGCATCCAGAACATATTCACTAGACACATTCTCAGTAAGCAGCAGTTGAAAACTGCTGTCAAAGATTTTCACGCTCCCCTTATAGCCGGAGGACTGCTCTACCACCGCCAAACAGCCATTCTCATTGATGCGCGCTGAAAGGAGATGGTACCCCTGTACACTGGAGTATGTATATACCACTTCCTTGTCGCGGATCACATACAGATCATTTCCTCCCACATCGTACACAACAGCATATGAACCATTGGTTGTGATTATGGGTTGGGACAGTTTTACCTGTTCATCAATATACAGCAACCCACTGTTAGAATATAACTGTAATGTGGTATCAGAACACAAAAGAAGCATTCCGTCCAGGTTTGCAAAGGCGTTAGAAGCATCTCTGGTATATTTAAATTCAGTTGTCTGACCGGAATCGTTCTTTTCTAAGCTATGATAGGTCATGTACCGCTTTATGGAATCCAGATTTAGCTTATCTCGGTACACTACGATTATGATAGCCCCCACAACCAGCAGAATGGTAACGAGCAGAGCCCCAATGCGCGTCGCCGGTTGGCTCCAATCTGGTTTTCTTCTTCCAACTCCTGATTTTTTCTTTTGTGTCATGTCATTTATTCCTCCGGATCTGTCTCCAGGCCTACCGGTTCCTTGTACCAAAGCTTTGTCATATACAGTCCATCTGGTGGAACCGTCGGTCCCGCCTCCGTGCGGTTTCCTCGAATTAAAATTTCGCTGATTTCATCCGGCATCAGTTTCCCCTCTGCCGCATACAGAATCGTTCCCACCATGGCGCGCACCATATTGTAGAGGAACCCATTGGCACAGACTTTTAACTCAATGATCTGACCCTGGCGGATCACATCAAAATAGTGCACCATTCGAACCGTTGTTTTTGTCGGAGTTCCCAGATCACGCACAGCTTTGAAATCGTGGGTGCCCACAAACCGCTGCGCAGCTTCTGCCATCACCAGCTCATCTAGAACCTTAGGATAGAAGTAGACACGATTGACGTGAAATGCGTTTCTGATCCGTGAATTGTAAACCCGGTACGTATACTCCTTTTTTAGGCAGGAACCGATAGCGTTAAATTGCTCTGAAACCTCCCGGGCGGATACTACCACAATATCATTGGGCAGACGTGCATTAAAAGCCAATGGCATTCGATCACAGGGAATGGCACAGTCCGTGCGGAAGTTCGCAATATAAGTCTCTGCGTGAACTCCAGCATCAGTACGACCAGCTCCCACACAGCGAACTGGATGTTTTACTACCTTGGAAATGCCGCGCTCCAGAGCTTCCTGTACGGTAATCACATTCTTTTGAATCTGCCATCCATGGTAGGCTGTCCCCACATACATCAACTTCAGTGCAATATTTCTCATGCTACCCCTACTTTTCCTTCAGCCTACAAGCCAAAGCCTCTGGCCGCGACAATCACACCACTAAACAGTACTACGCAACTGATCAGCGCTACGACATCCAACCTCTGGAAGTGCAGCTGACACAGCTTCGTTCGTCCCTTTCCACCGTGATAACATCGGCATTCCATAGCGGTTGCCAACTCATCTGCCCTGCGGAAGGACGAAATAAACAGCGGCACTAGCAGCGGCACCATGGCCTTTGCTTTCTGTATCAGATTCCCGGTGTCAAAATCAGCACCTCTTGCTTTCTGTGCTGACATGATTTTGTCTGTCTCCTCAATCAGCGTCGGAATGAAACGCAATGCAATACTCATCATCAAGGACAACTCATGCACCGGCACATGGAGCTTTTTTAACGGCCCCAGCAGACTTTCCAATCCGTCTGTTAACCGAATCGGCGACGTAGTATAGGTTAACAAAAAAGTGCCAGAAATCAGTAGCATAACGCGCAGCACCATAAAAAGTGCTGATAAAACGCCGCCAGTTGTAATGTGGAGAAACTTCCACTCCCATAACGTGTAGCCCGTCTCTGTGTAGAACAAGTTCAGCACACCGGTAATGATGAGAATTAGTACCACCGGCTTCATCCCCCGGAAAACGGCCTTTATTCCAACCTTTGACACCTTAATGCACCAGAGTAAGAACAGCAACAGAATCCCATAGCTGAGAAAGGATTTTGACAAAAAAAGTACTACAATATACAGTACGACAATGACTAATTTACTGCGGGGATCCATGCGATGAATCGCTGAGTCTCCCGGGAAATATTGACCTAGGGTGACGCCTTTCAGCATATTTTGCCACCCTTTCCAGCCAACGCAAGCAATTCCTGCTTCGCTTCCTCCAGTGTATAAATGCCATTATGAATCGGTAACCCCAGTTCTTTCAGCCGCTGAAACACCTGGGTTACCTGGGGAATACCAAGTCCCATGTCGATCAACTCTTGCCCGTGGGAAAAGACCTGGTGCGGCGTACCATTCAGCGGAATCACGCCGTCATTAATTACAACGATTCGTCCTACCGTCTGCGCCATCTCCTCCATAGAGTGGGAAACGATGATAATCGTCGCATTCTTCGCCGCATGATACGCGCGAATATTCGCCAAAATATCCTCTCGCCCTATCGGATCCAAACCAGCAGTAGGTTCATCTAAAACCAGCACCTCTGGTTCCATAGCAATCACGCCGGCAATGGCTACCCGGCGTTTCTGCCCTCCAGAGAGTTCAAAGGGGGATTTCTCCAACTGTTCTTCGGTCAGTCCGACAAATTCAGCCGACTCCCGCACACGACGGTCAATCTCATCCGGTTCCAGCTTCATGTTTTTTGGTCCGAAGGAAATATCCTTATAAACAGTCTCCTCAAACAACTGATATTCTGGGTACTGGAACACTAGGCCAACACGAAATCGCGCCTCGCGCGTCAGCTTTTTGTCAGACCAAATGTCCTTACCATCCAGGAGAACTTGTCCTGATGTAGGCTTTAACAACCCATTTAAATGTTGAATCAATGTTGATTTCCCAGAACCGGTATGCCCAATGATACCGATATATTCCCCTGGGAATGCGGTGAAATTCACCATATCCAGCGCTTTATGCTCAAAGGGGGTACCAATGCTGTAAACACAGCACAGATCCCTTGTCTCTAAAATCGGTTTCAATTTATTCCTTCCTATCTGCTCCATCACGGAGAGTATGCAAAATTGCCTGTGCACATTCCTCTACCGACAGCGCATCCAAAGGAACGTTAAGACCACTTTGCCGCAGCTCATACAGCAAACTAATGGTATCCGGCACCGTGAGTCCTACTGAACGCAGGTATTCCACCCGTTGAAAGACCGCCTTTGGGGTACTGTCCGCAATGATTTGCCCCTCTGTCATCACTACCAGACGGTCTGCTTTAGCCGCTTCATCCATATGATGGGTGATTAAAACCACAGTTGTACCGTGCTCCCGATTGAGCCTTAGAATGGTATCAAGCACCTCTTGCCGGCCAATGGGATCCAGCATTGCCGTTGGTTCGTCCAATACAATGCAGCGGGGCTGCATGGCAATCACACCAGCAATCGCCACACGCTGCTTCTGTCCGCCGGACAACAAGTGGGGTGCATGGGTACGATAACCACTCATCCCCACAATCTCCAGCGCCTGATCGACTCTCTGCCGAATTTCCACCGGGGGAACACCTAGATTTTCCGGAGCAAAGGCCACATCCTCTTCCACTACATTTGCAACAATCTGATTGTCTGGATTCTGGAATACCATCCCTACTGTCCGCCGCACATCCAGCCAGCGTTCATCACTCCGGGTATCAATGCCATCCACATAAACAGTGCCACCGCTAGGCAGCAGAATTGCATTCATGTGCTTGGCTAGTGTGGACTTTCCGCAGCCATTGTGTCCTAAAACAGCTACAAAACTACC
>CALLZZ010000179.1 GCA_937858235.1 uncultured Clostridia bacterium | reverse complement strand
GGGATTGGTCACCGTCCAGTCGCTCTGGAGGCTCACCGTCAGCTTGGCGCTAACCAGTTCGTCCACCTTGGTGCCGGAGACGTAGGTGTTGATGTAGCCCGTGGTGGCAAACGCGGTACCATCGGGGAAGGTTACAGAAACCGGCACGATGTTTCCAGCGTTCTGGAGCTCTTTCAGCACCCGATAGTCAGAGTCCACAGTACTGTTGTCAAAGAGATAGGTGACCTCAAAAGCCTTGGTGTCCTGAACCCCCGGGACATTTTTCTTCATACTGTCCTTGAGGCAGGTCGCATCCAGATCGGATGGGGTACCACCGATGTCACCGATATCGGTAACGTAGTTCAGTTCGATGGAGTTAACGGAGACTTCAATGCCGATAGAGGCTAAACCCTGAGTTGCCATAAATAATCAATCCTTTCAATCAATAAGGCGCATGGTGCGCTTGTCTACCTTCCGACCATAACGGAAGGTCTTTGTGCAGTAGCCGGCAGGATCACCGGAGACCTGATCCGGCCCAGCGTATTGGCGTTTCAACCCCAGCGTGGTGAGGGCTTGATTGACCAACTGAGACAGGAGCACAACGGTCTCCCGGTCAAAGGCCCAGAGGTCAATCTGATAGGCAATCTGATCCACCACCGGGCAGTCAGTGGCAACGTTGGTGTACTCCCCTACCGTCACCACTACGCCCTCCTCGCTGCTGTGGGGATAGGTACCCCGGATGGTAAACGACAGATCGGTTTCCACAGTGGCCAGCGCCTCCCGCACGGCCTGGCGGCCATCTACCAGTGTCTTTTCTACTTCTGTCACAGGAACCTCCTTCTCAGCGCAGCCGCTGAAGCTGGAGCTTACGATAGCCCAGCCAACGCTGAATCCCCCGTACTTCGTAAACCGCACCGTCGATGACCAGCCGGTCAAACACACTGAGAGACAGCGTTCCGTATAGCACCCCTTCCAGAATGCCACTGCAATGTTCTCCATAGGGCTCTACTTTAGCGCCGGAGCTGAGGGTGTTGGAGGACTGCCAGGTACGAAGGTTCTGCCAGCAGATTCCATCCTCGGTTCCGTCCTGGGCGGTAACATCCGGGTGCTCCATGTCGTAGGTGTTCACCGGATCTCCATAGCAGTCCGTGGTCTGGGTGCGGCGATGGAGGGTAAAGCCGCGGCGCCAAGCCAGCGGGGTGGTGCGGGTCAGCATGTGACCCTCCGATAGCGTGCCAGGCTGTGGAGCAATTCTTGGGCGGTCTCTTGAATCTGCGCTGGCGTGAGATAGTTATCGTTTTGGGAAACCTGTCCTTCGCTGTAGCCCCGGCTGCTGTAGCCCCGTTCGGTGAGCCGATCCTGCTGATAGTACAGGGCAGCCAGTTCGATGGTTTTACCCAGCAGGGTTTCGTCCAACTCATCCCATCCTAAATAGAGGAGCAGTTCCCCCTCTGCGTCCAGGAGCTCATCGCTGAGCAGAGCCAGTTCATCGCTGTCCGGGTCGGTGAGGGAGAGCTTCCGTTGTAACCGCTCCAGTGCGGCTTCCAGTCGTTCTTCCGTCATAGCACATCAACCTTTCGATCAGGATTTGTTGGCGGTGATCACAGCCAGACCGGTAGAGTGAAGAACCTTGGCACCATAAACATGAAGGCCTTTTACAGCGTCGGAGAAGTTCTTTTCCACCCGGTACGCCTCCAGCTCTACCAGCTGTTCCGCATAAGCGCCGGCAGCCGCAGTACCTGCAATAATTTTGTACTTGGTGCCGCTGGTGTTGGGAACGTTGTTGGACAGATGGATCTGGAAGCCAGCAGCCTCGCCAACCAAGCCACCCTGGAGTACGGCCTGATTGTAGCCGGTGCCATTGCCCACAAAGCGATCGTCCTTCAGCAGCAGGCCGTGATACCAAGGCGGTACGACAACCCATCGGCCATACATGGGGACATTGCACTCGCTGAGCTTGACGCCGAGATCCACCAGATAATCGTAGGCGTTGGCGCTGGTGGGGGTGATAACGGTGGTATCGCTGTAAAGAACGTTGGCAGTGGCGGTCCCTGCCAGCAGGAGACTGGCCAGGTATTGGTCAATGACGTCGTTCATGTTGTAGCTAGCCCGCACCATAGCTGCGTCCACCAGCTTGGGGTTAGACTGGGCATTGTCAATGTCCTTGACCATGAAGTTGAAGTATTTTGCCTTGTCGATCTCCAAGTTCTGCTGGGTGCTGTCCAGTTCCTCCGGATCGGAGATGTCGCTGCCAGAGTAATCGTTGATGGTGATTTCCCCCAACAGATTGATGTGAACCGTGTCGCCGTAGGATTTAATATCCCCCTCGTAGTCGCGATTCATCAGGTTTGCATAGACGTGAACCTTGTCCATGTGATCCAGCAGGCGTGCGGACCAGATTTCAGGAATAAAGTTGCTAAAAGCCATAATCTTTCATCCTTTCCTTATACTTAGTAGTTGTGTTTCAGGGCGTTTTGTACTTCCTCCCAGTGGGCATTGATCTCCCGCCGGGACATCCCGCGAATTTCCTCCCGGCTGTAAGCCTTGGGCTGGTTAGGCTCTCTGGGTGCGCCGGTACCGCGCATCCGGCTGGTAACCGCAGCCGACAGCGCCTCCTGGAAGAGCAGCTCAAAGGTGTCGATGTTTTCGGCGGATTCCTCCGGCGTATCGCTAGCCAGCCAAGGGGCAAAGGTGGCGGCAAGACCTCGTTTTTGAAGCTCCTGCCCGACTGCAACCTCCATCCGCTGGCGGGCAAAGGCCTGCTTTTCCCCTTCCAGCACCTCCCGCTCCCGACTGAGCTGGATACCCTCCTGCTCCCGGGTGCGGATTTCCTCCAAACGCTCACCATCCTCGGGTTCCCGGGACTGTTCTCGATCCCACTTGGTTCGGGCAGACAGCAGCGCCTGGTTCACCCTCTCATCGAAGGCAGACTGGTACTCCTGGTCCCCTTGAATCAGGTCGTCAAAGCTGGGTTTTTCCGGCTCCGCCGCCTGATTCTTTTTCTTATACTTTGCCATGTGCTTCCTCCTGTTCTCCATCGTCTGACTGATCCGTAGGGGTTACCCCCGTTTCCAGCCGTTGACGGCGCATATTTTCCGCAGCCTCCGCCGGATCCCGGACGAACCACAGCTGACTCAGCAAGGTCTGATCGTCTACAATCCCCTGGAGCTGGGTCACCAACCCCACGGTTTCCGCCTCGTTGATGGGCATGTTGACGGTGAACACTACGTCTACATCGTTGAGTCCCACCCGCTTCATCTCGCCCATGGTGACCAGCCAACGGTTGTAAAGCGCGAAACGTTCCTTAAGCCCCCGCTCCATCCGACGAATTTTGTTTTTCACCAGCAGGTTCATCGTCAGCAGCTTCAGCTTGAGTGCTTGACCACTGGCATTGCCCGAGAAACTTTCATCGCTCATATCCACCGTCATGGTCATCTTGTGCATCTCCCGCACCAGGGCGTCGGCCAGTACCTGCACGCTGTTTTCATCAAAGGTTTTCTGAATGTACTCTACCCGGGCATCCAGAGGCGCCCCGTCCAAAAACTTTTCGGTAGCCAGACGGCTCTCGTCCCCCTCTCGGAGGGTCATGCCAAAGAACACCAGCAGGGCATCGACAAATTTCTTTTTGTCCGTGAGACGGCTGCTCATCAGCTGGTTGTAGGCGTCAATGAGACTGATAATCTGCTCGAAATCCCCCTGACGCGCTTCGTTGTTGGTGTAGGCTATGATGGGAACTGCACCGAAAAAGTGCTCCTGCGTCTCACCGATCTGATGGAACACCACATTTTTCAGGGAATCGCTCCGGTACTCCTTCACGGTACGATCCGTGTAAAGGGTGGCGGCGTAATACTGATTCCGTTGGGTTGTCTCCCGCTTCTCCCACACCAGGGCGAACAGTTTGTTGTGCTCTACCGTAGCGTCACAGACCAGAATCCCGTTCCTGGGGTCGATCCGTGCGCTTTTGGGTTTGGGTACCTGATCGGAAGAGGCGTAGCACAGCTCCAAACACTCCCCCATCACCCCCAGCGTGCGGCCAATCTCCAGATCAGTCTCGCTGATGTGCTGGAGATCGTAGCAGTCCATCAGCGGTGAAAGGTCAATCCTGTTCCGCCCGCCACTCAGCTCCAGCGTCTGCTGGAACCCTGGCAGCAGTGCCTTGCTCCCCAACAGATTGTTGTCGTACTTCACCGGCTCTCCCAGGTAGTACCCCAAAGCGATGTCCACCACATACTTGGCATAGTTCACCGACACCCGCACTTCATCTTGCTGGGGTTTGGGATACAGCAGCGGATACTCGCCGCGATAGTACCGATCCAGCCTGGTGTAGCGGCCAGCGACCTGCTCTGCCTTCTGAATCAGGTAGAGCAATATTGCCGGGTCAATGTCCTCAATGTTGGGAACTTCCTCCCGATCTACATAACAGATCAATCTGATCCCTCCTTTTTTGAGGGCTCTGCCCTCAACCTGCTCAAGGCTCTGCCTTGAGCATCTGGAACCCTTGAAAAGGGTTCATCGAACCTTTTTGCAGTCCACAAGCACGCAGCGCAATTCAGTTTTGGGGTCCAGGGGCAGCACCCCAGTGGTACCTCCCTCGTTACAACCCCCGGGGACGTTTCCGTGCCCGGACGCCGCCACGCACCACCACCGTAGTGACAAAGTAGCGCACCGCATCCATGCAGTGATCGTGCTCCTTTACCGGCTTGTCCACTCCCTGCGCCGCCGCCTTTTCATCCCAAACGTAGGCACGAAATTCTGCTGCCGTGTGCACACAGCAATCTTGAAAGGCAATTCGATTCTCCCGGAGCAGTTGACTGACGGCACGAATCCCATCAGCCACCCGATTGTCACCATTGAGTACCGGCCACCCTCTGCGCCGCAGTTCCGTGATAAAAGAGGCAGCAGAGGGGTCTACTACCACCGCCCGAGGAACCACATCGGCCAGCATCTCCGCCAAATCGTCTGCGTACTCGCCGTCGGTTTTCTGATGCATTCGTCGGCGGCCATCCCAGTAATACTCCCGGCGGCAAATCCAGCGATTCTCCTTCTGTCCCCACTGCCAGAGGAGGAATACAGTGGGATTCCGGGTCCCGTAGTCCACACTGACGTAGCAGTCCCCGGCACAGTCCGGTTCCCGGTGGAGCAGATGGCATTCCGGACGAAACATATCGTAGATAAGCCCTTCCGCTGCCACCCACAGACCACGAACGTAGCGATCATAAAACACACCGGTGTACATGCTCTCGTAACGGGCGCGCACCCGTCGGGAAAGGGCTGGATTATCCTCCATCGTAAAGTGGAGGTAGAGCATATTTTTCTGCTCCCAGCGGCAGATCCACTCCCGATAAAACCAGTGTTCCGGCCCCTCCGGATTGCAGTTGAACCAGAAGCGAGACCCTTCCACACTGCATCGCGCCAGCGCCTGCTCGACGAAGGAACGGGGCATCAGCGCCACCTCATCAAAGAGAATTCCTGCCAAGGTCATGCCCTGAATCAGCATATAACTGCTCTCATCCTTGCCACCGAAAAGATGGTATTCGTTCCGGTGGCCGAACCCAGTAACGGTGATCCGATTTTCACTGCGATGCTCTTTAAACGTCAGAATTCCCTCCAGCCACTGGTTGGCTTCTGCGGTGACGTTCCGCCGCAGAGCCTCGATGGTTTTGCCGCACAGCCCCAGTCGCCTTCGATCAAAGACAGTCATGCTCCACAGGAAGAATCCCACCGTCATGGAGAGGGTCTTCCCACTGCGCACCGAGCCGTCACAGATCAGCCCATCCCGATCCTGAAATTCACTCAGACTCCACCAGCGCATGGTCAGCTTCTGCCGTTGACTGAAGCTCTGATATTCCATCGGTATTCACCGCCTCTCCCTCCAAGCCGACGAGGGCAGCCAATAGGTTGTTTTCCGGCGGCACCCCTTCGAAATCACTATCGCCCCAGCACTCTGGTTTCCGTTTCTTCAGCCACAGGTTGATGGCGGACACATCCGGACCAACCTGCTTAACCGTTTCCACTTCCTTCCGCTCTCCCTTAGCGGTGATCTCCACCTTACGCTCTGCGCTCTGATAACCCAACGCCTTTTTCAGCAACGCATCCTCAACCTGATAATCCACCACCTCCCGCTGTTCCTCCAACGCCTGGGCAATGTCAGGATGTCTCCGCCTCCACCGGAGCAGCGTTTTCACATCTACGTTCATCCGCTCTGCGATGCTCTGGTCATCCAGACCGGATCTGGCCCAGCCCCGCAGCAGTCTCAGCCCGTCTGATCCCAGCCATTTCTGAACCTTCAACCTCTCACCTCCCGACCGCTTTGTTGGCGCTATCTTAAGCCGGAATGGGTCAAAGCACAATGCCATTAATGGGACTCTCTCTGTTTTTTGCCTGGTTTTTTGTTCGCATTTCCCTGACTTTGGCTAAAAACAACACACACTCCTCAGCGGAATGCGCAAAAAAGGACCGTACCACCCGGTACGGTCTCAGTTGATTGTATTCAGTTGGCGCAGAACACCTTTATTCGGTCTTCTTGTCTGAAGCAGTGTCTTCCTTGGTGATGGGCGCAGCAGAAATGGTACCATCCTTGTCCTTTACGAACAGGCCGCTGTCAAAGAGCTGCTTTTCATAGTTTTTCAGCGTCACCTTGGCAGGCTTATAGAGGTAGGCAGGCACATCGTAGGGATTTTCCTCAGACTGATCTACGTCCTTGCCGCTGCTGGCCTGAATGGCCATCTTTGCCGCCTGTTCCGCCATACTTCCAGTGACTTCCACAGAGGTAATGGCCAGTCTTCCGCTCATCAGCAAGCTGATGCTGTCTGGGTTGCAGTTGCAGCCCGAGATCATGGGGAACACGGAACCGGAATAGCTTTGGGTCAGTCCCTGGGAAACACCGACACTGATGATGTCATCGGTACAGAGGATAGCGTCCAGTGGTTTTCCATTGGCGTAAGTGGTCTCCAGTAGATGGCTCAACCGCTTAGAGGCTTCCTCCGCGTCGGCAACGCCGCAGTCCTCAGGGGTCATATCGCCAGAGGGGATCACCAGAGTGCTGTTGTCCAGATAGGGTTTCAGCACATCCATAGCGCCCAGGAACGCATAGAGCGCACTGCCGTTGCCGGACTGATGGAAGAGCTCCAGATTAAAACTCTTCTTGGTATCCTTCAGCCCCAGCTTTTTCACCAGATACTTAGCCTGAATCTGACCGTTGGTGTAGCTGTCGATGCCAATAAAGTAGTCCACCGTATCGCAGTCGGGAACCAGAACACTGTAAGCGATCATCGTAGTGTTGGACATGTCGCTGTCCTGGAGGGCAGTGGAAAGGGCATCGCTGTCCACCGAGGCAACGATAATGGTTCCGCAGCCATCGTCCAGCATAGCCTTGACCTGGTCAATCTGCACGTCGCTGTTGTCGCCAGCGTAAGCCAGCTCAACTATGTAGCCTTCATGTTCCAGCACCGTCTGCATCGTAGTGGCGTCCTGAACCCACCTTTCGTTTTTATCAGAGGGCATGGAAACGCCAATCAACTGGCTCCCCGCCCCCTTCTTCACATTGCTGGAAGAGGTAATGGTAGAGGAAACGCCCTTGCCAGACGTATCACCGGAGGGGGTCACCGAACAACTGCTGATCAGTACGCCTACGCAGAGGGCAAACGCCATCAGAAAAGCAAAACTTCGTTTTTTCATAGGATTTCAAGTGCTCCTTCGTTTCACGGCATACTCTGCCGCCAGAGTATGCTTATTTTATCATAAATACAGCAAAAGTCAAATCCTAACACTGGAAAACGAAAAAGAGAACGAGGCATGCCCCGTTCTCTTCCGACAGTTAAATATGCTGACTTTTTTTGATCAGACCATCAGACTGCAAATATCAATGGTAAACTGCGTCGGATCCTCCACAGGCAGTCCGGCAATGAGCAGTGCCTGATTGTAGAGCAGACTTGCATACCGCTTGCCCTTCTCCTCGTCGTCAATGACGGCCTCCTTCAGGGCGGCAAATGCCTTGGATTCGGCGTTGAGTTCCAGGACACGATGGGCCTTGTAGCCCAGATCGCCCCTGCCCTGGCGGTTGAAGTACTTCTCCATCTCCAGCGTGATGGCGCCGTCGGCCACCATGCATACGGGCTGACTCTTGAGGATCTTACTGATGCGCACATCGGACACCTTGTCTCCCAGATATTCCTTGACGAAGTCAAGGACAAAGGCGTTGGCCTGGGTCTTTTCCTCAGCCCGTTCCTTTTCTGCCTCATCCTCCGGCAGCGCATCCTCTGCGTTGACGCTCTTGAGAAGCTTTTCGTTGTAACCCACCAGGAGCTGAACCACAAACTCGTCCATATCGTCGGTCATGTAGAGGATTTCATAACCCTTATCCAGAATCCGCTCGGCCTGGGGCAGCTTAGCCAGCTGCTCGGTTTTCTGACCAGTGGCAAAGTAGATATAGGGCTGATCCTCCGGCATCCGTTCTACATACTCTGCCAGGGTGGTTCCCTTCTCCTTGGCGGAGGAGACGAA
>CALLZZ010000178.1 GCA_937858235.1 uncultured Clostridia bacterium | reverse complement strand
TGTCACCGGGCCGCCCTTGGCCCACACGCTCAGGGCGCAGCGCCGGAAAAAGGGGTCTGCTTCCTGGGAGAAGCTCAACCGGAGGGAGGGGTCGCCCAGCTGGCGGGAAAAGGCCTGGATCGCGGCCTGGTATTTGCTGCCGATTAGTTCGGCGGGATTGCTCTGTACACCCATTTGGGTCACCTGCTTTCAAAAGGTGTGCGGGAAAAGATGCTCTGCGCTGACCAATACCAGCGCGTTCCTACAATAAGTAGTATTATATGGGAAAGGCTAAGTTGGGTCAAGGAAAAGCGTGGGGAGCGGTTGACGCTGGGGGAAAAAGACGATATGATAAGAAAAAGAGTGTTTATTGTCCGATAAGGCAGAATACAAAACGTTACGGCGGGTGGTTAGGAACCGCCGAATAGGGAAAGGTGGTGAAACCATGGCGAGGACGAGACGCAGGGCGGAGTTACAACGGGAAGGGCAGGTGCGGTGTCGCTTCTGCGGCGGGTTCTATGATCCGACCCTGCCGGAGTGTCCCAACTGCGGTTACCAAACGGAGGAAAATCAGAGCTACACTACCGATTGGAAGACCATCGGAACAGAGGACTGCGCAGGGGGGTTCGGCGGCCCTAAGAGTCCCATCCAGATTGCCGCCAACTGGCTGGGTGGCATGTTGGTTGGTCTGTTGATCGTGGTAGCAGTGGTAAATGTGGGCAAAAGCCTTATGACAACAGATAAGACGGCCAAAGCAGTGCCGGTAGCGGCAGTTTCCAGCGCGGCCCCGGCTGAGGTGAATACCCAGGGCAGTGAGAGCGAGCCTGCGGAGCCGGAAAAAACCCAGAAGGCAGGGCAGGCCGATAAGAAAACGGTAACGCTGCCGGAGGAGATTGTCTTGAACTACACCGACCTGACCATGCAGGCAAAAGAGGAGCTGACGCTGGAACCGACTATCGAGCCGGAAGAGTGGGATGGCACGTTGGAGTGGAGTACCAGTGATCAGTACGTTGCCTGGGTAGATCAGAAGGGGAAGGTTACTTGCTTGGGCGGTGGAAATTGTACGATTACAGTGTCTGCCGGAAGGGTGAAGCAGGAGTGCAAGGTGCTGTGCAATGGTGCTCCGGCCAATCACGCTATGGTAGATGATTGGGTGAAACAGCAGACCAAGTCTAAGGATGAAAAGAAGCAGGATGATCAGGAGAAGGATGCACCGCTGACTTTGAATATAAGCGATATGACCTTAATGCGTCCGGGTGACGCCTATAACCTCATCGCCGATGGCGGCGGCGGGCTCTACACCTGGAGCAGCAGCAATCCTGCCGTGGCTGAGGTCGATGATGGGGGTGGGGTCACTGCCGTGAGTAGAGGCAGTACCGTGATTACCTGTACCATCGCCAATGGTAAGACCGCAGAGTGCCGGATACATGTGACTTACGGGTAACGCTGAGTGCGCGGTTAGAGGAACCCTGGGGCACCGCAGCTCGTTTTGCGCGGTGCGCCGGGGTACGGTTAGAATACCGATTTTGGTTCCTTTATTATAACACCAGTAATATGCAGCAAACCCCACCGATTTTTGATAACCGGTGGGGTTTCATGTTTTCTCCAGCACTGACGCATGTCAGTACAGTCTGCGTTGTCTGAAGAACCAGTGAATCAATATCAACACTCGAACACTGACGGAAGTCAGTGTGGCCTAGTCACATAAACCAGCCCGCAGCACAAAGAACGTTTGGATGAACCTCTTTTTGAAGGGTTCCGGGGTCTGGAGCAGAGCGCCCCAGGAGTGCCTGGGCAGTGCCTTAGGAGATGGCCTGGAAGGTAGAGAGCATGTAGTCCATACGCGCCAGCCGGGTATCCTCTTCGCCCGAGTTCCAGGCCAGTTCAGCCAGCCAGACCCGACCGTCTTCGGAAAAGATGTAGTAAGCGGTTCCACCCTTGTCGTCGGAGACGGTGAGACAGGCGGCGCTAACTTGGTTGGTGCCAACAGTGACGGACGACTCCTCGACCTTGCGGGAGCCAAGTGACTGCCGTACTTGAGCCAGCGTAGCGGCTTCCGTCAGCGTACTGGGGGAGATGGAAAGGGAAGCAGGGGCCTCGCCCTGATGCCGGGTGTCAGGCGCATGGAAGGAAGCGGTGTGGGTGGCGGCATCGTAGCGGTAGCTGAACTGCTCCGTGTCCCAGTTGATGAGAAAGCCGGCATCCGAGTACATCCGAGTCAGAGACAGCTTCAGCTTGGTGCCATTGATCTTTGCCGTTTCCGTAAAGGGCTCCAGGCCGCAGGCGTCGTACCAAGGTACTGGGTCGGCGTAGGAGAACTCATTTTTGCTGGTCAGTTTTTTCCCCTCAACGGTAATATGCGCCAGTTCCCGGTCATAGGCGGACAGGAAGGTATTTACGATACTGCCGATCAAGAGGTTCTCCTTGGCTTGGTTGCAGCCGGAGACCTGCTTTTGCAGGTTTTTATTGAAGTCCAACAGGATGACTTCCTTATCCTCCTCTGAGACATCAAAGCTAATGCTATTGAGGGAGACGTTCTGATTCAGTACCCCTGCCTCAATGAGAGCGGATACCAGCTTGACGTCTAAGGTATGATCGCTGAGGGACAGGGAGGGCAACTCCCGATTGACGATATACTGACCTGTAGAGTCTGGGTAATACAGCAGCGGGGCAGTACGGGTGGGGGTGTCTTTGTCGCTCTCCGACGGGACGGCCTGGGAACCAGAGCCTGAACTGGAAGCGTCAGCCAACTTATAAGTACGGTTGACTGTGTTGGTGGAGTTGCCGGAAGACTTCCGGCCGCAGGCGCTGAGGGCAAGTGCAGTCATCAGCACCAGAATCAGTGAAATGGTTTGTTTCATCCGCAAGGGACCTCCTGAAGAAACACTGCGAGAAATGTATTATGAATAAATTATAGGGAAGGTGGCGGATTATGGCAAGAAACAAACTGTAAACAAGTAATTACAGTTTGTTTCTGGGGCAACTCTACGGTATCCTGTTTTTTTTTGACATTAAAATGCTCCCTTCATAAGAAACAGTGTTTTTATTTCACTGTCTCCTATAAAGGAAGCGTATCAGTATGCTCCGCCTGAGAAAAAGGAAAGGAAAGTGTAAAGTATTTTGAAAAATCGGATTCGTTTACCAGCCGGGGAAACGGTTGCCGTTGCCATCATTGCTGAAGGGCCAGCTATAATAGTAGTTATCGCCGGACTGGCTGCTATTGCCTTGGGTATCGTCATTGTTTTCGTCGGAATCCTGATTGTCACTGGTACTGTCATCGGAGTCTGGCTGTTCTTCATCCAGAGTGACCTTTAAAGTAGTGTAGTCGTTATCACGATAGACAGTGAGAGTCATTTCCTCCCCTGACTTGTGGGAATTTTTTGCGTCAATGAGTTCCGCACTGGTGGTGATGTCTTTGCTATCCACCTGGGTGACAATGTCACCGGTTTTCAGACCGGAGGTCTCGGCACAGGAACCCTTTTCCACACTGTTTACATAGGCGCCCACCACCATATTAGAATACTGCTGAGCGGTGATGGAGGAGACGGTAGAGACCGTAATGCCCAGGTAGGGTTTGCCGGTGACGTAGCCGTACTTCATCAGGTCGCTGAGAATATCCTGTACGTTGTTGATGGGGATTGCGAAGCCGATTCCCTCAATGTTGGCCTCAGAGGTGTAAGTCGCATTGCTGGAGGAGTACTTGGCGTTGACGATACCGATCACTTCACCGTACTGGTTGAAGAGCGGGCCGCCGGAGTTGCCGGAGTTAACGGTGCAGTCGGTCTGGAGCAGGCTCATAGCGGTGCCGTCACTCATGGAGATGGCACGATCCAGAGCGCTGACTACGCCTGTGGTCAGTGTGTTGGCCAGGGTACCCAGAGCGTTACCGATTGCAGTTACGCTGTCGCCTACGGTAAGAACGTTGCTGTCACACAGCACCACAGAGGGGAAGGTGGTTTTATCCGCACCCTGTATCTTCAGCACGGCCACGTCCAGATCCTCGTCGCTGCCCACCAGCTTTGCTTCGTAGCTGGTAGAGTCGGTGAGGACAACGGAGATGGCGGCAGCGCCGCTGATGACATGGTTGCAAGTGAGAATATAGCCGTCCTTACTGATCAGGAAGCCGGTGCCGGCACCCTCACCCTGGGAGGTTTTTACGTTGACGCTGACTACACAGTCACCGTACTTGGAGTAGATCTGAGAGGAAGTCATCACTTCCCCGGCCTTTACCTTGGTGGCCTGTACGTCGGTGCCGCCAGTGGAGTTGCGGTCACTGACCGCGATATTGGTAGCGCCGCTGGAAAATCCGCCAGAGGCCATGGCGATGCCGCCGCCGATGCAGCCGCCTACCAGGGCGCACACCAGTGCAATGGCCACAATCCCTCCGGTGCCCAGTGGTTTCTTGCTGCTGCTCTTTTTGGCCTTCATCTTAGGTGGCTTAGGCGGTTTTGATGGTTTCTTACCACGGTTCCGCTGGAAGAAACCAGGTTTAGGGGTTCCATCCGTGGGGTTGCTGCCGTTGTTGGTAGTGTTGGTATTATTGTTGTCGCTGCTATTGTTATTGTTGGGGGTGTAGCGGTATTCACCGGAAACCGGCGCTCTGTTGAAGGCTTCCGTATTTTCGTGATCGTTGTTGTAGTACATCAATACGCACTCCTTTCCCTGACAGGAAGGCTCCGCGGTTGTTCTGTCTGGGACAGCTTATCGCGAAGATATGTACAATTTATGAAGGTTGCGTGGAATCATACCGATTCTTTTTCATTCTGACCCTCTTAATTGCACCCTGTCTTGTTGTTGTGACCTAAAGATAACGTAGAACACTTAAAAGAAACTGAAAAGAAACTGTTTTTTGGGGAAACTATGCGTCCGGCAAAACAATATCGAAATCCGGACTCCCGGCGATTGAATACTAAAACCCAAACACTGACGGAAATCAGTGCTATCTACGTCACAAAAACCAGCGCACCTGAAGAACCTAAGCGCTCAGGGGGGAGCCCGGGCCGCTTATTTCGTAGCCCAGTTGCCAGTGGCCTCACAGGTGAGATAAGCGTTGATAAACCCATCCAGGTCACCGTCCATGACTGCGTTGACGTTGCTGGTCTCGAAGGCAGTGCGGGTATCCTTCACCATGGTGTAGGGCATAAATACATAAGATCGAATCTGACTGCCCCATTCAATCTTCATCTGGATGCCCTTCAGGTCGGAAATTTTTTCTGCGTGTGCCTGCATCTGCATCTGCACCAGCTTGTCCCGGAGCATCCGGTAACAAGTCTCTTTATTCTGGAACTGAGACCGTTCCTGGGTGCTGGAGACCACCACGCCGGTAGGCTGATGGATCAGGCGAACGCCAGAGGAGGTTTTGTTAATGTGCTGACCGCCGGCGCCGGAGCAACGGAAAACCTGCATCTCCACATCCTCGGGTCGAATTTCAACCTCAACATCGTCGGGGAGGTCGGGCATGATTTCGATGGCGGCGAAAGAGGTCTGACGCCGGGCGTTGGAGTCAAAGGGGGAGATCCGAACCAGACGGTGAACGCCATGCTCGCTGCGCAGGTAACCATAAGCACTTTCACCGGTGATCATCATTGTGGCGGACTTGAGTCCCGCCTCGTCTCCGTCTTCGTAGTCCAGAGTCTGGCACTGGAAGCCGTGGCGGTCACACCAATGCTGATACATCCGGAACAGCATAGCGGCCCAGTCCTGGGCTTCGGTACCGCCGGCACCAGCATGGATGGTAAGCATACAGTCATTGGAATCATATGCACCGGTGAAGAGTGTCGCCAGCCGCGCCTGCTCGATGTCAGCTTCCAGCTGGGCGTAGCTGTCCTCCAACTCCTCCACCATGGAGTCATCGTCGGCCTCGATACCCATCTCGCATAGCACCAGCAGATCTGCTACGGTGTCCAGCCGCTTCTGGTGATCAGAGAGCTTGTCCTGTAGATTCTTGATGCGCTGGGAGACCTTTTGCGCCTTTTCCATGTTGGACCAGAAGTCCTCGGCGGCGCTCTGCGCCTGGAGGAGATCCAATTCCTGGGCGGCGTCCTCCAGTCCCAGGGAGTGTCCCAGCTCGGTGAGCATGGGTTTCAAACTGTTGAGCTTTACCTTATATTCATCATATTTAATGGATGCCATATGCAGATCGTTCCTTTCAGAATATGAAATTAGCGTAGATTTTTTTACGGTTGCAGTCATATCACTGCAAACATTCACTATTCTATTATAAAGGAAAAAAAATCTGCTGTAAAGATGCCTCCCGTCCCTCGGCGCTGACTGCCAAGGGCGCAGAGCCCTTGGTAGAAGCGCCAGGCAGAGCGGTTGAGGCTCATCCGAATCAGCGATTGCTGGCAGCAGCAGCCTGATCGTGGGAAAAGATGAAGTCATCAATATCCTGCTGAGGCGGCTTCGGAACCGGAATCGGAGTCGGAGTTCGCTTAGTATCCTGCATGTACATTCCTCCCTTTATAATAAGACATTACCTGTTATTCTATGCCAACGCAGGAGAAAACATGCGTGAAATTTCTGCATTCACAAACTAGTTACAAACCTTTCAAACTTCGTTCAACACTCGTAACCCCTGCTGCGGTAAGCTAAAAGTGCCCCGAGGGGAGAGGCGATGAGCCCCTGGGGGCACAACAACTCCTTTCTTTTACTCCTTTTCTCTCTTGAAAACATAACGAACAAGAAGAATCCCGTTTGCACCAGATGCAGGCGGGATTTTTCTGCGTCAAAAGCGGCCTGCCACGGCATTTTTCATGAGGCGTTGAATTTGCGTCACAATGCCCCACAAGTCCCCTAATTGGCCACGCTTTCGGGTAGTTTTTTATGGGAGCAGCGCAGGGAAGGAGAAAGATGAAATGGGAAAGTACTGCCTTTAGGGTGTGTCTGGACAGGAGTTTACACAACCAGTGGCAAGGGAAACTGAGATTTCCAATGCAACTCAGCTCAAAAATCATGGACAAGTTTCATTTCGAAAGGAAAACAAGGGGTTTAATTCTAATTTGTTCCAGAAGGTACTTGCCACAAACCCGTTTTTCGGCTATACTTACTAAAAATAGGTAATGTAAACTGGAAACAAGTAATGTAAACTGGAAACAAGTAATGTAAACTGGAAACAAGTCATGTAAATTGGCAATAAGTGATGTAGAATTCTGGATGAAGTGCTGTCATGACACCTAGCGGGTCAGAGGCAGCCGCGGCGCAGGAGGAGGGAATCAACGTACGTAATTTGCAGCGTTTGGACAGACTTTGGGCAGTAATCAGTTCACCGTGCCTCACTGGCATTGCAATGGTGGGCTGCGTCCGAACGCAACTGGTGGCGATGACATCGCTTCCGTAATGCAAAGAGTAATCCAGAAACGAAAGCCATGGCGCGCGGAATATCCAATTGCGTCTGATGACCACATAGGTTTGGAGAAGCCAATGGGAATTACCGTTGGTGATCCCAGCCTATACCGATGAATGGAGAATGTAAAATGCGGAAAAAAGTGAGAAGAGCCTTGGCAGTCCTATTGGCGATTGCCATTGCCATGTCAGTGATGACCGGCATGGCGCTTTCCGCTCCGGCGGAAGGTGATGTCGATTCTGAGGCCAACACTTCTGCAACGACAGAGGTGGCACCGGAGGAACAGACTGACGTTGCCGCCTCCGATGCGGAGGAACAGACTGACGTTGCCACCTCCGATGCGGAGGAACAGACTGACGTTGCCACCTCCGATGCGGAGGAACAGCAGGAAGCAGAACCGGAGGAACCGGCCAAAGATGCCGAGGAACCCCAGGAGGGAACCGAAGACGGTGCTTCCGCTCCCACTCCCGCTGCACAGGATACGCAGGAGGAAGAGCAGGACAGGGCAGATGACGCTACCTCCGGTGTGACCAAATTGCAGCAGCAGACGGTAAAAGCTGCTGTGAGGGATGCTTCTGCCACGATCACCCTGACCGGCAAAATGCCCGTCGGTGCAACGGCGAAAGCTAGGTCGGTAAGTGTAAACATTGACGGCATGGCTGTTTTGGCTGCATACGATATTACTATCTATGATGCAGACAGCAAGGAGTTCCAGCCCGATGCTGCCAGCTCCATTCAGGTTACCATTCAAGATGGTTCGCTGAAAGGAACGCAAGAGGTTTCTGTCTACCATATGGAAAATAAGAACGCGGCACCGGAAAAGGTGGGCAAGGATGTATCCGTTCAGGGCAATGCGGTCACCTTTGATGCGGAGAGTTTTTCCATCTACGCAATGGGTCAACTCTACACTCATACTTATACCTTTATGAATGGCACAGATATGAATGCCACAGAAACTTGGAACACCCAAATTTTGTCCACTGGTGAAAAGCTGAACGAGCCAAAATCCCCTGTCAAGGATGGTTATGTGTTCCAAGGCTGGTATACGGGTGCAACCAGCGGCATGAAGTTCACAAGCTGGAATACAGAGGAAGAGTTAACTGAAAACGAAACAACTACCCTGCATGCCCGTTTTGCGGAGGCCTACTACGTATTCTATAACGCG
>CALLZZ010000177.1 GCA_937858235.1 uncultured Clostridia bacterium | reverse complement strand
AGGCCAGGTGGCAAAGCGCCGGGCCATCACCAATCCGGAACGAACCATCAGCTCCATCAAGCGTGAGATGGGCACCGACTACAAGGTGAACATCGACGGCAAGAACTACACCCCCCAGGAAATCAGCGCCATGGTGCTGCAGAAGCTGAAGAGCGACGCAGAAGCTTATCTGGGTCAGAGCGTCACTCAGGCTGTCATCACCGTCCCCGCCTACTTCACCGACGCCCAGCGTCAGGCAACCAAGGATGCCGGTAAGATCGCCGGTTTGGAAGTCAAGCGTATCATCAACGAACCCACCGCAGCTGCACTGGCTTACGGCGTGGATAAGGAACAGTCCCAGAAGATCATGGTCTATGACTTGGGCGGCGGTACCTTCGACGTGTCCATTCTGGACATCGACGAGGGCGTCATCGAAGTGCTGGCTACCGCTGGCAACAACCGTCTGGGCGGCGACGACTTCGACGAATGCATCATGAACTACCTGGCTGCTGAGTTCAAGAAGGAAAGCGGCATCGACCTGACCAGCGACAAAGTCGCCATGCAGCGTCTGAAGGAAGCAGCAGAAAAGGCTAAGGTTGAGTTATCCGGTGTCACCACCTCTAACGTCAATCTGCCCTATATCACCGCGGACGCCACCGGCCCCAAGCATCTGGACATCACCATCACCCGTGCCAAGTTCAACGAATTGACCAACCATCTGGTTCAGGCCACTCTGGGTCCCGTCCGTCAGGCACTGTCCGACGCTGGTCTGAAGTCCGGCGACCTGCATAAGGTTCTGCTGGTGGGCGGATCCAGCCGTATCCCCGCTGTTCAGGATGCAGTCAAGCAGATCACTGGCCAGGAAGGCTTTAAGGGCATCAACCCCGACGAATGCGTTGCCGCTGGCGCAGCCATTCAGGGCGGCGTTCTGGGCGGCGACGTCAAGGGTCTGCTGCTGCTGGACGTAACCCCCCTGTCCTTGGGCATTGAGACCATGGGCGGTGTGTTCACCAAGCTGATTGAGCGCAACACCACCATCCCCGTGAAGAAGAGCCAGATCTTCTCTACCGCAGCCGACAACCAGCCCTCCGTTGAGGTTCATGTCCTCCAGGGCGAACGGGAAATGGCTGCCTATAACAAGACCCTGGGCAAGTTCCAGCTGGACGGCATCGCTCCCGCCCGCCGGGGCATCCCCCAGATCGAAGTCACCTTTGACATCGATGCCAACGGCATCGTGAACGTCTCCGCTCAGGATAAGGGTACCGGTCACGAACAGCATATCACCATCACCTCTTCCTCCAACCTGTCCAAGGATGACATTGACAAGGCTGTCAAGGAAGCCGAACAGTTTGCCTCTGAGGATGCAAAGCGCAAGGAAGAAGTGGATCTGCGGAACCAGGGCGATCAGCTGCTGTATCAGTGTGATCAGGCCGTCAAGGATTTGGGCGACAAGATCTCTCCCGATGAGCTGAGCAAGATCGACGCCGGCAAGCAGAAGCTGGAAGAAGCCCTGAAGGGCACCGATAGCGAAGCCATCAAGGTCGCCAGCGCAGAGCTGGGCGATGTGTTCCAGACCATCTCCGCCCGTGTCTATCAGGAGAACGGTGATGCGACCGGTGCGGCTGGTGCCGCTGGTGCTGATCCCACCGGTGCAGCTGGTAGCGCTCCCGGTAAAGACAACGTTTACGACGCAGATTACGAAGTGGTAGACGACGACCAGCAGTAATCCAAAGCCGTTCCAGTAAAACCAACAGATAGTTTCCCGCAACGGGGTCGCCAACCGGCGACCCATTGCGGCATTTCCGGGCGGCTAAAGTTCGCTGCCCGCTGTAATTGCCGGAGCGGGATGTAGAAAAAGAAAACCGCTCTATAAGAAGGTGAATTTATGGCAGAAGAAAATAAGAGAGACTATTATACGGTGCTGGGCGTAGAGAAAAGCGCATCAGCGGATCAGATTAAAAAAGCCTACCGGAAACTGGCAAAGAAGTATCATCCTGACATGAATCCGGACAACGATGATGCCGCCAGCAAGTTCAAAGAAGTGAACGAAGCCTATGAGGTGCTCTCTGACGAGTCCAAAAAGGCTAAGTACGACCAGTTCGGATTCGCCGGTGTCGATCCCAACTTCGGAGCTGGCGGTGGATTTGGCGGCGGCTTCGGCGGCGGTGGCTTTGATTTTGGTGACATTTTCTCCTCCGTGTTCGGCGGCGGATTTGGTGGCGGATTTGGTGGATTTGGCGGCAACGACCCCCATGCCCCCATGCAGGGTCCCAATCTCCGTGAAATGATTCAGCTGACCTTTGAGGAGGCAGCGTTTGGCTGTGAAAAGAACATACCCATCGAGCGAATCGAACATTGTCAGGAATGCAACGGCACTGGCAGCGCCGATCAGAAGCAGGAAATCTGCCCTGATTGCCAAGGCACCGGTTCCGTCTCCGCCCAGCAGCGCACCCCCTTTGGTGTGGTCTCCACCCAGAAGGAATGTCCCCACGGCGGCGGCCGAGGCTACCAGATCAAGAACTCCTGCAAGGTCTGTAGCGGTCAGGGCTTGATCCGTCGGCGCAAGACCATTTCGGTCACCATTCCTGCCGGCATCAACGCCGGTCAGGCAATCAGTATGCGCGGTCAGGGTCATGCCGGCAAAAACGGCGGCCCCAACGGAGACTTGATCATCAAGATCGCCATCAGCCCCCACAAGTTGTTCAGCCGGGAGGAGTTTGACGTTCTCTACGCCCATCCCATCTCCTTTGTGGACGCAACCTTGGGCGGTGAACTGGAAATCCCCACCATCGATGGCAAGGTCAAGTATAACCTTCCCGCCGGCACCCAGGCAGGCACCACCTTCCGGCTCCGGGGCAAGGGAATTCCTCGCCTTCATCAGAACGGCCGGGGTGATCAGTACGTCACCGTCAACATCCAGGTACCTAAGAACTTGAACGCTGAGGCAAAGACTGCCCTGCGTGCCTTCGACCGCGCCATGAAGGGTGCAGGCCACAAGCACGGCATCTTTGAAAAGGACAAGAAAAAGTAATGTTTAACCAGCCTGTCCTGAGATGGGCTTACCAATCCTAAATGTACCTCCCGAATGGGAGGTACATTCTTTTTTGACAAAGACGGAGGTAACCGCTACAATGGATCTAAATAACTGATTTTTACCGGAGGTACCGTCTATGTTCTACGCCGACCAGCACATGCACTCCAACATCTCCTTTGACAGCCATACTCCTCGAACAACCATGGCGGAAGCTGCTCTGGGTGCGGGACTGTCCGCCCTATGCTTTACTGACCACTATGACGTAGTGGATGAGAACGGCCACATTCATCCTACCTACGACTGGCAGCCCGCCCGCCGTCAGCAGGCGGAAGCCTGTGCCACCTTGGGAGATCAACTCGTTCTGGGTTACGGTATAGAGGTCGGCAACGCCCCGGAAAATTTTGCCGCTGCGGAAGGTGTCCTGCAAGAGCCAGGTTTGGATCTGGTCATTGCCTCCATTCACAACGGCTCTGCCGCCCTGAACCGGGTGGACTACTACTGTGCCGACTACGATTCCACCGCACTGTGTCACCGCCACCTGGAGGATTATTTTGGATCCTTGCTCCAGCTGGCAGATTGGGGACAATTCGACGTGCTGGGACATCTTCCCTATCCTCTGCGCTATATGCGGGATCGGGATCACCAGCCAGTAACGCTGGATCCGTACCAGGACGTCATCCGAGAGATTCTCCGGCGTACCGTTCAGGCCGGCCGCGGCATTGAGCTGAATACCTGTCTGTACCATCCCGACTCTGCCGCTGACTATGCCGGTATCCTGACCACCTTCCGGGAACTGGGTGGCGAAATCGTCACGGTAGGTGCAGACGCACACACTCCCAACAACGTAGGCCATGCTATTGCCGACGGCTATCAGCTGCTGTGCCAGTGCGGGTTCCGCTATGTGTCCCATTTCGTGGGACGCACCCCCCAATTCCATTCGCTTTCCAAGGAGGTTTCTTCCCATGCGTGATCTTTCCTGTGCCGACATAACCGCACTGATCCGTGACCTGTGTATCGAGGCCAACTGCTATCTGCCCGCTGACGTCCGTTGTGCCATCTGCGCCGCCCGGGAGCAGGAGCAATCCCCGGTAGGCCAATCCATTTTGGGTGACCTGGTGGAAAACTACACCTTTGCCGGGGAAAAACGACTTCCCATCTGCCAGGACACTGGTATGGCAGTGGTGTTCATCGACCTGGGGCAAGAGTGTCACATTGCGGGCGGCACCCTGGAAGATGCGGTAAACGCAGGGGTCGCCGCTGGGTATACGGACGGGTTCCTGCGCAAATCTCTGGTCAGTGATCCCATTCGCCGGGTGAACACAGAAACCAACACCCCGGCCGTCCTCCACCTGCGCCTGGTGCCCGGTGACCGGATGGACATCACGGTAGCACCTAAAGGAGCCGGCAGCGAAAATATGACCGCTCTGCATATGCTGAAGCCCACAGCCTCTCAGGAGACTGTGGAAGACGCCATTGTCCGAGCGGTTTCGGACGCCGGTTCCAATCCGGTGGTCGTCGGAGTCGGCCTGGGTGGCAACGCCGAGCTGTGTGCACTGCTGGCGAAACGAGCCCTGCTGCGCCCCTTGGATCAGCACAGTCCCGATCCCTTCTACGCAGATATGGAGGCCAGGCTCCTGGAGCGAATCAACCGACTGGGCATCGGCCCTCAGGGGTTAGGGGGTACCGTCACCGCTCTGGCCGTCTCGATCCTCCCCTACGGCACCCACATCGCGCAATTACCGGTGTGCATAAACCTGTGCTGTCACGTCTGCCGCCACGCCCATGGCGTACTGTAAGGAAATGAGGCACCCACAATGGCGAAAGAAATTCTGCTTTTTGGCGACCTACCCTCCTATCAGACCTGTTCACTGATAGGCGACACAGAGGATGTCCGTGCTAGGGTTTCAGACAGCCTTTGACTGCTTGGAACCGTGAAGATAAAAACACGTCCCGGTAGGTAGTCTGGGAGTGGTAGGAACGTTTCGAGACGGCCCCGCCATCAGTAACCTGCCTCCTTGGTTGTCCCTTCCGTAAGGAGGAATTGCCATGGATGCATCCCACGCAACGCTCACGGTATACTTTGAGTCGCCCTTCTGGGTGGGCCTGTACGAACAGGAATGTGACGGCCGCTGAACCGCGCAAAAAAGCACAGGAGAAGGATCCCCCTGTGCTTCTTCTTTATTCCTTGGCCCATAGGTAGCAGTACAGCTGGGTACGGCCGGAGAACCGCTCCTCTTGCAGCAGCACCCGGACTTCCTCCTTGGTGTACCAGGCAGCTTCGATCTCCTCCACCGGGTCGGGACTGGGCACCGGTTCGCCTTCGGCCACACCGACGCAGACTACGCCCATTTCGTCGCAGATACCCTCGGCGCTGTAGGACTCCCGCATCCACTCGTCGATGCGGATCAGCTTCAGACCAGTCTCCTCCCACAGCTCCCGGGTAGCACTGGTATCCCAATCCTCGCCCTCGTCTACCAGACCGGCGGGGAAGTTATAGATAAACTCACCCATGGCCAGACGGAACTCCCGGTTAATGAGGATTTTTTCTCCGCTCTGGTCGTGCATGATCATAATGACCGCTTCCGGTGCGTGATCGTGAAGCTCATGGAACTCGGTGCGGTCACCGGCACGGCTGACCATTTCGTAGTTCTTTTTGCTGCCGTCAACGGTCTCGTAAACGATGTCATACCGGGAAAGGAATTTCCCTTTGTGGACTTGTTTCATGCTGACAAATTTCATGTTTCGTTCCTCTTTCTCTATGTAATCTGGTTATGTCAGATGCAAAATCTCTCGAAACGCCTAGGCCGCACCATCCTCGTAGCTGGCCTTGGTACACACGTCTGCCACTTTCCGCTAGCTCTCCGTGGCATCCGCTACGGCGACCCCGATTCCCGCCAGACGCATCATATCGATATCGTTGTCAGCGTTGCCAAAGGCCACTGCCTTCTCTGCCTCCAACCCCAGCCGATCCAGCACCCAGCGCAATCCATTGCCTTTTCCGCCTCTGTGACTGGATGACTCCAGAAGATGGTAAACGCAGGAGGTAATGTAGAGATCGTGAGACTGCTGTTCTAAGGTTTTCCACAGCCGATCTCAATCCTCCTAGGTGTGAACCACCAGGTCTCGGTAGACTCCGGCGCATGGTGTGCGAATGCCATACATTTTAATTCCATGCGCAAACCCTGCTGCAACGTTCAGATTAGTGCCAGTATAGCATAATCCCGGCAGATTGAAAACCAACAGTTCTCAGGCGGAAGGAAATAGGAAAAAGCTGAAACTTTTAGGCTAAATTGTGTTAGAATAATACAATCTGTCTTTCTGCGCTGATGGCGCTCCATTGAGGAGGGATCGAAGATGGGAGAAGAACAAAGTACCAGGCAGCTGTTGAAAACTACATTGAGTATGGCCTGGCCTGCCGTGCTGGAGAGTTTTTTTATCGCCCTGGCTGCTATGATCGACATTCAGATGGTCAGCAACCTGGGCAGCTATGCGGTAGCGGCAGTGGGATTGACCACCCAGCCAAAATTCCTGGGTCTGTCGCTGTTTATCTCCACCAATGTAGCGGTCTCTGCCTTGGTAGCCCGACGGCGCGGGGAGGATCGCCGGGAGGATGCCAATCAATTGCTGATCACCGCCCTGACACTGACGATAGCAGCCTGCATCGTGATCAGCCTGCTCTGTGTTCTGCTGGCTGACCCCATCATTGATCTGTGCGGTTCGGCCCCTGACACCCACGCTCCTGCCGTCATCTACTTCCGTATTATCATGGGTGGATTGTTGTTCAGCGTCGTATCCCTGGTGGTCAACGCCGCCCTCCGTGGCAGCGGCAATACCCGCATCGCCATGACCACCAACTTAACCTCCAGTATTCTGAATATCTGCGGCAATTACCTGCTCATCGAAGGACACTTCGGTTTCCCCGCCCTGGGCATCTCCGGTGCCGCCATCGCCACAGTCTTCGGCACAGTGGTCGCCTGTGGCATGAGCCTGTTTTCTCTGCGGCACCCGGATTTTTTCGTCAGTCTCCCCTATCTCATCCGCAATCATTCTCGCCCGAAATTTGCCGCATTGCGGAGTATCTTTCACCTATCCGGCAACATTTTGCTGGAAAACCTGCTGATGCGCATCGGCTTTGTCGCCACCGCAGTCATCGCCGCCTCCTTGGGTACCGCTACCATGGCCGCCCATCAAGTAGGCATAAACGTGCTTACACTCAGCTTCGCCTTTGGTGACGGAATGCAGGTCGCCGCTGTCGCCCTGTCCGGACGCAGCCTGGGTGAAGGAAAACCCGATCAGGCCAAAGCCTACGGAAAGCTATGCCAACGGATCGGGATCACCGTCTCCGTCATCCTATCCATTCTCTTTCTCACCCTGGGTCGCTGGTTCTACGGTCTGTACTTCTCGGAACCGGACATCATTGCCATGGGCGCGCGCATCATGGTCTTCGCCACCGTAATCACCCTGTTCCAGATCTCCGCCGTAGTCTATATGGGCTGCCTCCGAGCCGCCGGTGATGTAAAGTATACCCTGTGCGCCTCCGTCATCAGTATCACTCTGGTCCGTACCCTCTCCACCTACGTTCTGGTCTACCATTTCCACCTGGGACTGGACGGCGTCTGGTGGGGGATCCTCTGTGATCAGACCTGCCGTCTGATCTTGGCCTGTCACCGGTTCCGGCAGGGAAAGTGGGTCAATCTAAAAATTTAGGCAGTTTTGCGGTTGACTCCTCACCGGAACGTGTGGTATCCTGCACTCATAATCAAATAGGTTTGACTTGCTGACGGATCATGTGGAGCACCACAGTGTGAGTCGAATCCCTTGAAATAGCCGACCGTCTGGGCAACATGATACAAATCTCATGTTGCCCTTTTTTGCGTCCATTCGGGGCATAAAAGGGCAACGGAGAAAGAATTGGAGTGCTTTTGTTATGTTCAGAGACGACTATCTTACCATGTGTGACAACGGCATAAAAAAACTGGAGCTCTTCCGCAGCAGTCCCATGGCCTACCTGATTTCTTCCATGGTAGCCGGTATGTTTATCTCCTTCGGCAGCTTCGCCTCCATGACCATTGGCGGACTTGCCACCGCTGCCGGTTCCACCGCAACCAAGTTCCTGGTCTCCTTCGTTTTTGCCGCCGCCCTGAGTCTGGTCATCGCCGCCGGCTGTGAGCTATTCACCGGCAACAACATGGTCATGGCCGCTGCATCCATGCACAAGGATGTTGCTTGGCGGAACACCGTTCTGCTGTGGGTGGTCTGTTATGCGGGGAATCTGATCGGTTCCTGGATCCTGGTTCTCATCTTCCAGGCTACCGGACTCACTACCACCAATGAGGCCGTGGCTCAGTTTTTCGCCACTACCGCCGCCTCGAAAATCCATCAATCTGCCCTCCAGCTCTTTACTAAGGGCATTTTGTGTAACGTCTGCGTGTGCCTGGCCGTCTGGTGCGGTATCAGACTGAAAAACGAGGCCGCACGGTTGATTATGGCCATGTGGTGCATCCTGCTCTTTATGATTTGCTGCTTCGAGCACAGCATTGCCAATATGAGCATCATTGGTGTGGGGCTCCTGAACCCTTGCGGCATGGACATTACCGTGCTCGGGTATCTTTGGAATTTGCTCTTCGTCTCCCTGGGCAATATCGTAGGCGGCGCCGTCTTTGTGGCTCTGCCCTACCAGCTGATCGTCAAGGATCGTACTCCCGCCGCGCCTCAGGCATAACCTTACTCCTCTCTCTTTTTCTTAGATATACCCCCCTACCCCCGTCCCCAGAAAGACATCGTCTTTCTGGGGGCCCTTTCTATTTTACTTCCTCAGGTCAACTAAATTGACCTTGCGGCAAGATTTTGCGCTGCAAAATTCTTGGTTCGCCGCACCCGCGGCGCTTCTGAAAGACATCGTCTTTCTGGGGACCCTTTCTGTTGCACTTCCTCAGCTCAAAAAAATGACCCCGCGGAAAAGATTTTCCTTTCCGGGAGTCGTTTTTCAAATTTATAGTTCGGTACCTATTTATGAGAGCATAGCACAATAAAAGTTTCGTTGAACCCTTTCCAAAGGGTTCCGGGGGCCGGGGCAGCACCCCGTTAGGGGGAAACGATCCTTAGTCACGCTTACACCTGCTCTACCTGTACCGCCTGCAAACTGGCTGCAAACTGGAGCGCAGATCTCGGGCTGCGGCTGGTATGTCTGGCCTCCCAGCGCACTGCGGCCTTTTTCAGTTCCTCAGGGTCAATGGCTACGCCCTTATTCGCCACCATTTCCATAGCCATTTCAATAAACTGAGGCTTGGTCAGCTCAGAGTACAATATACGGAGGCCGAATCGGTCTGCCAAAGAGGTTTTATCCTGAATGGTCTCGCTGGCATCAATTTCATCGCCGTTCCGGTCAGAGAAGTTCTGACGCACCAAATGCCGCCGGTTGGAGGTGCAGTATACCGCCACGTTAGCGGGACGCGGCTCCAATCCACCCTCTAAAATGGTTTTCAGGGAGGAGAAGGTACGATCCTCTTTGTCAAAGGCCAGATCGTCAATGAAAACAATAAACTTCTGCGGCCGATGCGCGAGATCCCGAACCAGTCGGGGAATATCGCACAGCTCTTCCTTCTGTACCTCGATGAGGCGCAGATTCTCAAAACCCTTGATCCCCAGGAGTCCCTTTACCGTAGCAGATTTTCCGGTGCCGGACATACCGTAGAGCAACACGTTGTTGACCTGCTGTCCCGCCACCAGAAGCCGAGTATTTTCCACCACCTGATTCCGCTGGCGCTCGTAGCCCAAAAAGGCATCTTCGGGAACAAAATCAGGATGAGGAACTGGGTGGAGTCCGCCATCCTGCCAGACGAAGGCACGATACCGGGAGAAGAGTCCACAGCCGTTGACCCGATAAAACTCTGTCAGCCCGTCAAATTCCGGCAGCGTCCCCGACTGCCATGTCGGCAGCTGCTCCACTGTCTCCTGCCACTCCTGGGGCAACAGCTTGGCCAGCGCCTCTTTCAGCTCCTTGGGATCTGCCGCGGCCAATGTGGCAAACACTGCCACATCTCTCCCAGCCGCCTGGGTCAGGCAGTCGGTTGCTTGCTGCCGTGCCACCGCCTCAGGATAGGGGGCGCTGGCATAGCGAAGCTCATCGGTAAGGTAGTCACAAAGGCTGTCGTAGCCCGCCTTGGCCAGCTCGTAAAAGACAGTGGAGTAAGCCTCCACCCCGTCCTCTCCCGCTCCCTGCTCCAGGACACGGAACAGGCTGCGCAGAGCGCTTATTGGCGGCAGCTCTAAAAGGTTACGATATACGGACACGCCGGCCAACGCGGCGGAAAAGTGTTTATTCATGATACTCCCTCTGTTGTAACTTCCGGCGGTGGTGATCCCTACCGTTTCTCTGTCTGTTTCTTTACTCGGACTTTGCCGTCTGATTCTGCTTCGGCAGCGTCAGTTGGATGATCTGGGTCAAACTGTTCTGTTCCTTCCCGTTCTCCAGGGACCAGGCAGTAATGGTAATGCTCAGGGCACAACTCTCCTTACAGTTGGCAGAAATGTCCCACGTTTCTTCTTCACCGGGCTGGATTTTCCGGGATTCATACAGGTTCTCTCCTGCCACGGTCAGTGTATACATAAACGCATAATTATTCTTTTTGGAATTGGAGAGAGTAAGTGTGTGGTTCTGCTCCGTCACCTTTTGGTCCTTAAAGCGGGGGTAGATTGCGTAGGCAGCTTCTGCTTCCCCTTGTGCCGTTGCCACAGAGGTGGAAGTGCTTCCGTTCCTGCCGCCCGTACCGCAGCCAGTCAGGGTCACGGTTCCCAACAGCAGCAGTAACGCCGCCATTCCCGTACCGATTCGTGTGAATTTGTTATGTCCGGACATCGTCAAGCCATCCCCTTTTCAAATTGCTTAATTGATATTGATACGGTTTCGATTATACCGGATTCTCCCATGAAATACAATGGCAGAGCCCACAAATCTACTGCTTTCCCCATTGGTTCGATTGACGGACACCCCATCCTTTGGTACAATAAGGTTGCTTCTTATGCAAAAAATAACAATACGTCAATGGGAACTTTTATGAATCAAACAGAACTGTGCAATCGCCTAGCCAGAACAACTGAAGATCGACTGCTGTTGCGCCGAATTCTAGATCAGGCTGTGGCAGTGGAACGGAATTGTATGCCTTGCCGCACCTCTTTTCTCTCCCCCCGAGAGGTAATGCTGGCGCAGCAGCTCATCTCCACCTTGGGACAGCCCCCTCACCTGTTCGACGGCGGCTATTCCAGCGCAGAACGGCAGGTTTGCATTTTTCTGCCAGACTGGATGGAACCGGAAACCGTCACGCCCGAGGATACCGGCATCACTGCACTCCGGGGTCACTGGTACGAAGGAGAGTCCCTTACCCACCGAGACTTGCTGGGTGCCCTGATGGGGCTGGGGATTCGTCGCGAAAAGGTGGGGGATCTGCTGGTATCGGAACACAGCTGTGACTGTCTGCTGCTGGCAGAAGTCGTTCCCTTTCTCCTGCAAAACCTGACTCAGGCAGGACGCAGCCGACTGCGGATGGAGCAAATTCCACTGCATCAGCTTATCGTCCCCCAGGCGACCCGAAAAACTATCCGGGATACAGTTTCCTCCTTGCGTCTGGATGCGGTAGCTGCTTCCGGCTTCGGTACCAGCCGGGTCAAGATGGCGGAAGCCATTTCCACCGGACGGGTGGAGTTGAACTACCAGGCGTGCACCCGTCCGGATCACGGGGTGGCGGAAGGTGACGGTATCGCCTGCCGCGGCCTGGGAAAGTGCCGTTTGACCACAGTCGGCGGACGAAGCCGCAAGGGGCGCATCCGCATTACCATAGAACGTTATATTTAAGTGAGGTAACAATTATGCCCGTGACAAAAGAACAGATTGACCGGATCAACCAGTTAGCTCGAAAATCCAAGGCAGAGAGCCTAACCCTGGAAGAGACGAAAGAACAGGTTCAGCTGCGGCGGCTGTATATTGACTCGGTCAAGGCATCACTGGTTGGTCAGCTGGAGCACACCTATATTGTGGATGAAAATGGGAACAAACGGAAGCTGCCCAAAAAGAAGCCGACACGGCCGCAGTAAGGCAGCCCATTCCCGATTCCGGCGCAAAAAAAGAAATGACCCGATTCAAACGTTTTACCGTGAATCGGGTCATTTCTGTTCTGTTTTAAAGTCTAGTTTCATGGCTCACCATGCCTCCTTTTACTATGATTCAATTCGGTGTTACACTTCACCGACCAGCCACCGTAACTGAACGTCAGCTGACTGTATATTGCACTTTGGAACCATCCCCCTTCTGACCGGTGCTTAAATCAGTTTCAGAACAAGTGCCATTCGGCTCTCCTCCTTCTGTACGATGGGGAAGCTAATAGGAACTGCGGCTAACCTCAATGCGCTTCACCGG
>CALLZZ010000176.1 GCA_937858235.1 uncultured Clostridia bacterium | reverse complement strand
GCCAGCTTCGATGCACCCACCAGCTTTGATGCCCACACCAGCTTTGATGTCCCAAACAGCTTTGATGCCCCCACCAGCTTTGATGCCCCCACCAGCTTTGATCCCACAACCAGCTTGGATGCCATCACCAACTTCGATGTCCCCGCCAGCTTGGATGCCCCCACCAGCTTGGATGCCACAACCAGCTTGGATGCCATCACCAACTTCGATGTCCCCGCCAGCTTCGATGCACCAACCAGCTTGGATGCCCCCACCAGCTTCGATGCACCAACCAGCTTGGATGTGCTGTTTTGAAATAATGTTTCCAGACACGGTCAAAAGGCCATCAAGATCAATTTCAATGGATTCGTCCGACACCAAATCTCCATCCAACACATAGCAACCGTCTTCAGTTCTGGTTAATCCGGGATAATTTTTGTCAATCTTCATTTTTCTTCCTCCTTGCCCAAGCTAACGCTCCACCCGCTTCTGGCTCTGCAAATGGTCTCTTCAGCTACGCTGGTAATCACCGCACAGCCGCACAGCAGCACCGCACCAGACAGGTTTTCGCCCATCACGCAGGATGCAATACCAGCCAGCCCCGCGCCGATGCCTACCGCAGCCTGCAAGCTGCCTAAAATATTTAAGTACATGCTCTTTCTAGTCGTCATTTGTGCCTCCTCCAATTAAACTGTGCTTGTCCGAATCTGCACCCTACCGATGCAGTCGGCCACTAGGTGACGCGTGTACCAGTCCGGGCAGTCAATGCGGCTCCATCTCAGCAGCCCCTTGCAGCTCCCAAGGTGCTTACATCCGGTGCACTGCTGGCAGACGCTTGTAATGCCGGCTGGCTTGTAGCTTATGTTAGTTGCGGTGGTCATGTGATGCCTCCTTTTCACCGCCACTCAATGGCGTTGTCCTCCGCCCATCGCTGTAACCGGGCGGGGAAAATAAAATACTGGTACTTACCGTCACGCACCCTGTCTGGCACGGCGATTGCCGCCGGGCTAAACACACCGGCAATAATACCGGCCTGCAACTTGTAGTTGTCCCCTGGGATTCCGTGGTCTCTACACCAGTGGTAAAACCATTCCAATGTCTCTGCGCCCACCCACGGCTGTTTGTCCATGACAATCACCTCCTTAACAAGGTATGCGTGCGGCTGTTTGTCCTATAGCTACTAGTTCTGTTTGTACGCCCTCTTGCCACTTGTTGCTGTTGTGTCGTCTATGGTAGAATGTGGGCGAAAGGGGATATTTCTATGGATTGTTTAAGTATTCTCAACTTTGTGATAGCAGCACTTGCTCTGCTAGTCGCCGCTTACAGCATCTGTTATACGCGGCGATTCAACCGAAGGAAGCTCATTGTCCAAAATGGCTCTGCCATCAGTGACCCCGCTGGATGCAGCATCCACCGATTTGAATTGGGCAATATTTCACCATCACCCATTACTGTCGTCGATATAAAATTCTCTGACCCATCCGGAAATCGGATACTCCCGTTTAGGCATGAGCCAACTCGGACATGCACAATTTCTGGCCCGTTTAACAGGGAGGTCGATGATTTTATCGAGCCGGATAGGTTTGAGTACCACTTGAAAACTCCGTTTGTCCTAAATCCGTATGAATCAGAGGAATTCGGATACTACTTCGATCTCTTTTATGAAGAAATCAACATAGTTGTGACCTGCGCTGAAAGAATCCACAGATTTAGAAAGCGTCAATCATTCGTTGTTCATTTTGATCAGGATGACGAGTAGACCGATGTTTGCCAGTAGCGCAAGCCCAGATATAATCGTCGTAGCAATCTGCATCACCTCTCACCTCCCACCTTCCAGCTTTCAGGTCACGCCTGTCAGCTTGCGTCTTTTTCTTCGCTTAGGCTGATGCCAACGCACAGCAACCTGAATGTCTCGCGGCCCTTCGGTGCGACTAGCGTCTGAACACCAGACCACTTTGTTTTCTCATTAACACACTCTTTTAGCTGGAACAAGCCGTTGTTCTTCCCCTCGGAGGCCAGCAGTTTCCCCTTCTTATCCCGGTACAGATACTTGCGTTCCAGCAAGAAGGATACAAATTTCTTCGGTGGCACGCCAATCTGCTTGGCGGTCTCTCTGAAATTGGTCAACAGGTTGCGGTCAACCAGTTCATCAAAGTAGTCTGCTTTCGGCTGCACGATTGCCACGATCTCCAGAATCTGACTCATCTACTTCACCTCCTCCATGCCGCCGCTGTTACTGGTTGGCGGCTTGTTGGTCATTCAGTTGATTCAGGTCATGCAAGTCGATCCCGGTTGCAGAACAAATTTTCAGCATCTCATCCGCCATAAGCTTTCTCTTGTTAAGGAAGATTCTTGAAATGGTGTCAATCGGAATTCCTGTTTTTTCGGAAATGAAGGTGTATGTTACGCCACGACCGTTTACGATTTCTCTTATCCGCATTGCTGCATTCACTATAACCTCGCCTCCTTTCTTCATTTCGCAGAACCTACAGCCATAATACTCTTCACACCGCAGAATGTCAAGCGTTTTCAAGTATTTTTTCTTCGATTTGAAGAGTTTTTTATTGACATTAGCTATTGGGGACGGTATATTAAGTATGAAAGGACGTGGTAGCTGTGGGGAACCCTGTTGGAGCTATGCTCAAAGCAAAGAGGAAAGAAAATAAGCTCCCCGTAAAAGATGTTATCGGGAAACTTAGATCGTTCGGTATTGATATTTCAGATAAAACTCTATATGGTTGGGAAAGTGGCCATAGGCAGCCTGATGCGGACACATTCTTGACACTGTGCAAAATCTATGGCATAGAGTCTATAAGTGCAATCGATAGCACTAAAACGCAAGATATGCCAAAGGACGCGCAGGTGGTGGCGAATGATTACGTTAGTCTAGACGAACACGGAAAGCGAATTGTGAAATCAGTCATTGCCGAAGAGAAGCGCAGAATGAACGCAGAAACCAAGCTGTATGAGCCAAAAGAAGTCTATCCAATTAACAGTTATCTGCAACCGGCGTCAGCAGGGTGCGGTGACTTCACGGACGATGATTGCTTTGAGGTTATTGACTTGGTAAAGCGTCCACCTAATGGCACCTCTTTCCTTGTGACGGTGGATGGTGATTCCATGGAACCTACATACCATGATGGCGATAAAGTATTTGTTCATTCGCAGAGCACACTAGACGTTGGTGACATCGGCGTGGTCGCCTTTGGTTCTGACATGTACATAAAGGAGCAAGGGGAAAACTGCTTGATCTCGCACAAACCAGCATACGATCCGAAATACCCAGATATGGACACCCTGGTCAGGGTTTACGGAAAGGTGCTTGGAGTGTGCACGGATGATTATTTCGGATAATAGTGGCAACTGAAAAGTTGTATTGTGTTGCCCTGGATTCATCAGTGTCGCCGGGAGCCATATATTCTACATCGGAAAAGTGGTATCCGGTATCATTTGGATCTTTACCGGTGGGCTGTTTGGGATTGGAACGGTCGTTGATCTGATCTCAATCGCTCTTGGTAGCTTCCGAGGCAATGTCGGCGTTCCGCTGAGAGAGTGAGGAAAACAAATGAACCAATTTATTAAAGCACAATGCAGAAATATGGACTCTTGCCTGTCTGCCTTTAAGCAGTCCTGCCGGGCCGGAGCACTGCAAGATGACGGAGTGGCATCCAAGGAAGAAGAGCTGATTTTAAAAAGATTGGAAAAAGCGTGTGAGAAATTCCGCTCAGAGATCAATAAAGTAATGGAATGAAAAATCGTCCCGGTGCTACGAACACCGGGACGATAAACATAGAAATGTGTGAATGAGCTTCTTATAATCCATAGTGCCCTCCAAATAACCGCACGTTTGAGATAGCGTATGCACATTATAGAACAAACGTCGTCCCATAAACAGGACTATTCCAGTGTCAGGCCACTATGGACTACATACTGCCACTAGGCAAGACAGGTCACGTAGTGTAAAATGTTGGAACAGCATTTGTTTTTCGTACAGAAAGAAAGAGAGGTACCTAATATGCCGAAAGAGGTAGTAAGCTCCCAAGCCCCCAAGAAAAAGAGAAGGAAATGGCCTATAGTTCTAGCTGTAGTCGCAGTCATCGTCATTTTATTTATCATTCTCGACAATGGAGAGATAGTTGATGACGGAGCTTCGTACTCAAAGGATACCCTTCTCTCCGAAGAAGAAACCAGTAAAATGTTCAGCAATACTGCTGATTACATCGGACAATCCGTAAACCTTTACGGGCAAATCTTTAACGAAGCGTCTTCAGATGATAGTGGCACCTTTTTTCAAATGTTCTGTGATCCTGAAAACGGCGACAAGAACGTAATGATATATGTAGAGGGGGGGTATAAAGTCAAAACAGACAACATTGTACTCGTGAAGGGTGTTGTAACTGATACCTATACCGGTGATAACGCATTTGGTGCTGAGATCACAGGCCCTATCGTTTCTGCCAAATCTGTTGAAGACGCTTCTTATGCGGACGCTTTTGCCCCTGCATTGAAAACAGTAGACTCCGGTGCAAAACTGGAAGTCGCAAAGATTCAGATTGTAGTGGATAAAGTAGAATTCGCAGAGAGTGAAACGCGTCTATTCGTTACCGTTAACAACGAAAGCTCTGGTAATACTGATATATCTACCTATAGCGCTTCGATCACACAGGGTGGAAAACAGTATGATTATCAAGAGAACTATGATGCCAAGTACGAATTGCTTCCAGACAGCATTAAGCCCGGAGTAAGTGCTTCTGGTGTGCTTGTTTTCCCATCTATTGAGCAATCTGACTTTAAGTTCATATTTGATGTGAATACTGGCGATGACTGGTATGACGGACAAGAAATTTCTGTTTCTGCGAAATAAGCAGTTGTATCGAAAGATAGAGCTAAGATCCTTAAGCGCGTGATAAGCAACAAAAAACCGCCCTGGTGCTACCAACGCCAGGGCGGGAATCGGAAGGAGATATGATGGCTGAACAAAATTACGGTGGCGAAATTCTTCTATACCAAACAGAGGATGGAAAAACAAAAATTGATGTCAGATTAGAAAATGACACTGTGTGGCTGACACAAGCTCAATTATGTGCGTTGTACCAAACGAGTAAATCTAATATCAGTGAACACATTAAACATACCTTTGAAGAAGGAGAATTAGATGAAAATTCAGTTGTTCGGAAATTCCGAACAACTGCTTCTGACGGAAAAAGTTATAATATCACGCACTATAGCCTTGATATGATTATTTCCCTTGGATATCGCGTGAAATCCGCTATTGCTACTAACTTTCGCAAGTGGGCAACAGAACGATTAAAAGAATATATGATCAAAGGATTCACGATGAATGATGATCTCCTCAAAGAATCTGGAGGAGGGAACTATTTTGATGAATTGCTGGAGCGCATTCGTGACATACGATCATCTGAAAAGGTGTTTTGGCGCAAAGTTCTCGATCTATACGCAACCAGTATCGACTACTCCAAAACCGCTTCAGAGACAAATCTGTTTTTTCAAACAGTACAAAATAAAATGCTGTTCGCATCGACAGGTGAAACGGCGGCGGAACTGATTTATCACCGTGCAAATGCAGACTTTCCGGCGATGGGCATGACCACAGTCAAAGGGAAAAGAGTCACGAAAGCAGACTCTCGAGTGGCAAAAAACTATCTGGATGAGCAGGAACTTAGAGACCTAAATCACACTGTTTCTGCGTTCCTAGAAATTGCAGAACTTAGAGCTGTTCGCCGCCAACCTATGTACATGAAAGATTGGATTTCCATCGTTGACAACTATCTCCAAATGACTGGAAGTCAAGTTCTCAACAATGCCGGAACAATCAGCCACCAGCTAGCCATAGAAAAGGCAGGCCTGGAATATCGAAGGTACAAAGCGCTGCATCAATATGATACAACGCCAGTAGAGGAAGCTTTCTTGTCTACGCTTGATCATGCCGAAAGGAAAATTCTCGCTGCATCAAATCCAAAACCCAAGAAGTAAAAACCGCCCCGGTGCTACCAACGCCAGGGCGGGAATACTATAAGCGAGGGAGGGGTGCGCATGGGCAAGTGCATATATGCAAGATGTAAGAGAGATGTCCCGGACGGTGCTACGTTCTGCCCGTACTGCGGCAAGCGGCAAATACGGGAAAAGAAGCGAAAGAAACACTACCGGGCGAAGGGCACCGGCAGCGTTTACAAACTGTCCGGAGACCGCAGGTGCCCGTATTACGCCGTATTTAACGGAACGTCAACGGGTCGCATGTATTCCACCAGGCAGGAGGCGGAAGCCGCGTTAGATGCGATGGTAGCCTCAGCTAGGCCGGACCTGTTCGCCTATACGCTGGAGGACTGTTACACCGCATGGTCCAGCGTTGCGTACCGCGATATGGGTGCAAGCTCCAGGCGTGGCTATGAGCTGTCATGGAGCTACATACCAGGGCAGTTGCGGAGCAAGTTCGGGCGGGACGTACGCACAGACGACTTCCAGGACGTAATCGATGAGCTTCAGGGCAGGGGCTTGTCCGATTCAACCGCAAAGCGTGTCAAATTTTTGTACTCAAAGCTGTGTCAGTGGATGATGCAGCGCGACATAATCGCAAAAAACTACGCAGCATTTTTAGTAGTTCAGCAGACAGAGCACCGACCAATAAGCACGTTCACGGTCGAGGAGGTGGGCAAGATCAACACATTGGCCACATGCGGACCGCAAGGGGACAGACTGACGCAGTCTGCTATGCTAACCATGATATTTTTGTTTACCGGGATGCGCATATCAGAGCTGTTTTTGGCGGAGGTTGCGCACGTGCATCTTGACGACTCGGTTCCGTACCTGCAAGGCGGCGTAAAGACTGCTGCTGGGAAAGACCGGGTGATCCCTATCCATAGCCGCATTCTTCCGTTCGTCCGCTTTTTTTGCAGCAGGGCAAATGGGCCGTTACTGGTGGATGGATATACGGGCAACCACAAGCCTAACGGTTGGCGGGCAAGAGACTATACGGGTATGCTCGCGCACCTAGGCATCCCATACAAGGTGCCGCATAACACTCGTAAGACGATGGCTACAAACGCTGCCCAGTCTGGCGTTGATCAGATCGCCCTAGCTAAGCTGATGGGGTGGACAGATATCGACGTTGGCAACAAGTATTACATCGCCCCTGATGTCGCTTACCTTGCCGGCGAAATGGATAAGCTGGACGCATGGGACAAAGAGTTAGATAATCGTTAGTTTTTGTGTTAGTTGTTTTGTTAGACTGTCACGTCTTGTCATACGTTGTATTCCGTTTTATTGTTTTGAATAGTTCAAACTATATCCCCATTTGCAGTACCTATATCATGTCTTATCCATCTGCCCGCTGCCTGTGGATTATCATCCTGATCATCATCCTCTTCTGCTGCTGCGGCAATGGTAGCTTCGGTGGCGGCGGTGGCGGCTGCGGTGGCGGCTGCGGTGGCGGCTGCGGCGATGGCTGTGGCTGTGGTTGCTAAATTGCGACCCACTGCCTGAATTGGCTTACTAATCCCCCATGTATAAAAAACCCCGGCCATATGACCGGGGTTTTTTCAACGTTTTGATCTAATCGCAATGATTAGGTATTCATCTGCTTGCGGCGGGACAGATTCATAGTGCCGTCCTGCATACTGGCTACGTCCTCCAGGCTCTTGCCGGTACCGAACGCAACACAGGAGATTGCATCGTCAGCCACGTGGGTCTCGATGCTGGTGTGGGATTCAATCAGCTTATCAATGCCCCAGATCAAACTGCCGCCGCCGGTCATTACAATACCGTTGGTGGAGATATCCGCCACCAATTCCGGAGGCGTCCGCTCCAGAACCGAGTGAACGGCTTCCAGAATCCGCATGGTGGGTTCCTCAAACGCTTCAATCATCTCACTAGAGGAGACGGAGAAGGCGCGGGGCAGACCGGTCATCAGGTCACGCCCCTTAATCTCCATGGTCTGCTCTTCGTCTCTGGGATAAACGCAACCAATGGACATTTTCAATTCTTCTGCGGTACGTTCACCGATCAGCACATTGTGCTTCCGGCGGATGTACTTTACCACAGCATCATTAAACTGGTCACCGGCAATCTTAATGGACGCAGACTCTACCACACCAGACAGGGAAATGACTGCGATATCTGTGGTACCACCGCCGATATCAACCACCATGTGGCCGTCCGGCTTAGCGATGTCAATGCCTGCGCCGATAGCAGCCGCCACCGGTTCCTCGATGAGGTACACCTTACGGGCACCAGCCTGAATCCCCGCGTCGATGACTGCACGCTCTTCGACCTCGGTAATACCGGAAGGCACACAGATCACCAGACGGGGCTTAAAGAAATGGGTAGGCGCTACCTTACGGATAAACTCCCGCAGCATCCGTTCCGTCATATCGTAGTCAGAAATAACACCTTCCCGCAGGGGACGGATGGCCACGATATTGCCAGGAGTACGACCCAGCATATTCTGCGCCTCAGTACCGACCTTCAACAATTTACCTGTATTCTTATCAATTGCAACAACAGACGGTTCTCGCAGAACTACGCCTTTTCCTTTTACATAAACCAAAATGGAAGCAGTACCCAGATCGATACCAATATCTCTCGCGACGCTCACTTCGATCACACTCCTGACCAGTCATAAATTCAATCCAATTTAGTATTTCCGGAAGGGCTTACTCTTAGCCACCTTCCGCCGCAACGTTTCCCTAAGGAAGCGGAAATTGCATCTCTACGTTATTATAGCGAGTAATCAAAGATATTTCAACGCTCTGTGACAAACTTTTTCAAAGAAACTAGAGCGTTTCGTCCATTTTAAAGGTTTCTATGACAAATTTTAACGAAAACTATAATTCTTTCCAGCTCCGCGCTGCCGTGACACAGCATACCTCCGCCGCTCCTGCCTGAAGCAATACGCGACCAGCCTCATTCAATGTGCTGCCTGTCGTGATAATGTCATCAATGAGGAGAACTCGTTTTCCCGCCAAATGACAGGCTGGAAGGGTTCGGTACAGCCCTTTTACCAACTCCGTTCGAACCTCCCTGCCGCCTTTTGTTTGGGAAAGCGGTGGGATGTTCCGCACCTTCTCAAGGGTACACACCAGCTTTTGCCCGTATGCCTTCGCCACCCTTTCTGCCAGTACCTGGCTCTGATCAAACCCCCGCTCCCGGCGCCGTTTCCGGCTTACTGGTACCCATGTGATTACATCAAAGGTTCCTGTGAGCCGGCTCCGAGCGCATTCCCCCATCTGGGATCCAAAGTAGCTTCCATTGGCCTCCTGATGATGGAATTTGAATCGATTCAGGCTGTTGTTCACCGTTCCCTCTAAAAAGAACGGCGAAACACACAGGCGGAACCAGTTCCCACTCTGAGCACAGTTGCTTTCGTCTGTCACTGGCAGTGCTGTCTCACAGCCTGGGCATACCCACCCTTCTCCCGACTCCAGCAGTGTTCCGCAACAGACACATTTAGGTGGATACAGCAGCGCCAGCAAACCGCTCCACACTCTGCCCACTTCCCCCCGCTTCATTATTATAGGCTCCCTCCTGATCCAAAAAGGCGTGCACTCCTCTTGTAACAGCGGATTCGCACGCCCTATGTGATGCTTTCTAATTGGTAAGTCCGATAACGTTAATCAGCAGTGCCCAAGCAAGTCCATAATACGTGAGGACAGAAACCAAATCGCTGATGGTGCTGATCAACGGACCAGAGGCCACAGCTGGATCCACATGAATTTGGTTGAAGAAGATGGGAATGACTGTGCCCATCAGACTGGAAATGGTCATGGCAACCATCAGTGCACTGCCGATACAGCCTGAAACAGAGAAGGCATATAGCATCGTTTGCCTCTTTATCACCAGGATATAGCAGCCGATACAGATAAAAGATACGCAGCCTAGCAGTAAGCCGTTGCACAGACCAACGCGCATCTCCTTCCACATCAGCCGGAACCGATCCACTCCGTTCAGCTCCTCATCCATCAGCACACGGATGGTTACCGCCAAGGATTGGGTGCCAGCATTACCTGACATGCCCAAAATCATAGACTGGAAGAAAACGATGAGGGTCAGCTGCGTCAGCACCGCTTCAAACATCCCCACTACAGTAGACACGCCCAGACCCAGTGCCAACAGGATCAGCAGCCAAGGCAGCCGCTTCTTCATACTCTGCTGCACGGTCTCATCCAGATCTTCCTCGGTGGTCAAACCTGCCAACTGTGCATAGTCCTCGCCCATCTCATCATCCACTGCTTCCACCAGATCCTGAGACGTGATGACGCCGATGATCCGATGTTCCTTGTCCAGCACCGGGATGGAATCCTCTGCGTAGTCCTTTAATCGTTCCAGATTTTCCGTAATGCTCTCATTGGCCAGTACATAGGGGTAGGAGGTACTGATCAGATCCTCCAACGGTACATATTCTCTGGCCACAATCAAATCCTTTAGATCAATGGCACCGTATAAAATTCCTTCGTCATCGGTGGTGTAGATGGTGGTGATATTGTCGTTGTCCTCCGCCTGGGCCACCATGGACTTCATCGCCTGTTTAACGGTCAGATTTCGATTGATTTGGATGAAATTGGTGGTCATCATGCTGCCGATCTCATCCTCGTCGTAGGAACAGATCAGCTCAATGTCCTCCGTTGCCTCTTCGTTCAGCAGGGATACCAGCTTTTCACGCACCGTGTCATCCATCTCCTGGAGCGCGTCTACGGCGTCGTCCGCATCCATGTTCTCAATGATGTCCGCTGCCGCGTCTGCCTCCAGCTCGCCTAAATATGTGCCAACATCGTCCAGATAGGAGAACACCTCTGAAATCCACCCTGTGTCCAACACGCGGTACAGCTTTTGTCGTCCCGATTCATCCAGCAGTTCAAACGCTTCGGCAATGTCATTTTCATGGTAGACAGACAGCTTTTCTGCCAACGCCGCGTCATTCTTCTCCTGCCCAATGATTTCAACCAGTTCTTCGACATAGTTTGTCTTTTCCCATGGAGTCCATTTTTTCTCATTTCTTTTTTTCATTGTGGCACACCTCGGATCTGTTTCGAATGATCTTTCCGCATCGTTCGGTTTGATTCAATCGACACATATTGCAAGCAATAAATGCTCATGTTATATGATATACCATTTTTACCGCATTGATCAATATTTTTTTGCTTTTTTAGCAGACTTTTTCTCTTTCCCACCTGATTTTCTCCTTCGCCTCGTTCTACCGCAGCCACCGCAGTTCTGCCCCTTATTTGACCAACGGCAACAGAATTTGGCATGACAGCTTTCGTATATATCTTCCCCTTCCGGTCAAAATAGGCTCAGAAAATCCAGTGCGGGTTTTCCACTTTTAAAGACGAAATAGAGAAGGAGATGTTCTCACTATGGCTAACAATAATCGAGTAATCGTTCCCGCTGCTCGTGCAGCAATGGACCAGTTCAAGATGGAAGCTGCTAGCGAAGTCGGCGTCAACCTCAAGCAGGGCTACAATGGCGACCTGACTTCAAAGCAGGCTGGCAGTGTCGGCGGCCAGATGGTCAAAAAGATGATCGAAGCCTACGAAAACGGCCTGAAATAATCGGCATCTTTCTACCGAAGTATAAAAGTGGAGGCTTTTAGCCTCCACTTTTTATGTCACGTTCCATCCATAAATCCTACCGCGTACTCCATTGGCACGCTGTTCCTTCCTCGGGAAGCAGCGTACCACCTGGGGCAAAAGGGAAAGCCACGCGTCATCTCTGAGTGCGCGGCTTCCTGTAGAAAACCCAGATGGCAAGCACTTTCATCCTCCAGCAATTCTGAGCGGGCAATGTTTGCTGCACACCACTGGATTCAAAGCGCCTGGGTGCTGTTTTAACCTTGGTATCATCGTTGGTCTGATGCGGTGTGACCTGCTCCTAGCGCAGTATGACCTGATTATGGCCACCTGCTGCTCCCGCGTCGGCCAGCTGCAGCCTGGTCGTGTGATGCGTTCGCTACTACCTTAAACTGTTCTGCAAACTTTTTGAACGCCGCCATTGCGGTAAACGAACTCTACGCAAAAGCAACGGTAGACAAATGGGGACAGAAAAACTTAATTGTTCGCGTCGTCATCACTAGAGCCGACGAAAAAAATTGTGGTATCCTCCTTTACGTTCTATAACATGGGAAAGAAAGTCGAACTTTAAGAACAAATGGAAAAGAGGTCATCAAGACGGAAATGCCTGGTAAGGGCGATGACAGCCTTGCTTTCCCGCTCTCCATCAATGACGAAAGCGTTTCCTTCACGATCATGAACTGGAACAAGAACGGGATCACACTAAATTTAAAGGTGGAATCCGGTAAGCTGGAGCCTCATCCCACTTCCGCTTTTTGGCACTTAATTCGCTCATATTGAAGAGCTGTAATGATCAAGCTATCCATATATAAGGAGGATACTACAAATGGTAGTCAGAAAGAAGAAATCAATGGACGCCAACAAT
>CALLZZ010000175.1 GCA_937858235.1 uncultured Clostridia bacterium | reverse complement strand
GCAATGGATTGCAACCGTGATTGCCTGAACTGCCCATATCCGGACTGCATTGATCCGCCGTTGTCGATTGGCGAGTACCGCGAACTGGAGGCGGTTGACAAAGAAATTTTGCACCCAAAAACCGAAAAACAGAGGCGGGCATTGGCTTACCAGAAGGCGTACCACAAAGCCAATAGGGACAGGGAAGCGGCTTACCGGAAGGCGTACTACGAAGCCAATAAGGACAGGGCATTGGCTTACCAGAAGGCGTACCGCGAAGCCAATAAGGACAAGCTCAGGTGTCAAGCAGCAATCAAAGTAGCCCGGCAAAAGCGCAACTGGTCACAGGAACACCTTGCCAGCCAGCTCGGTGTTACGCGGACAACGCTCAGTTTGTGGGAGCTCGGAAAAGTGCCAGCACAGTGGGACAAGCTATGCGCTGTGCTTCCTGAGTTGGAAAAGTGCAAATTGGAAAAGGAGGACCGATATGGCAAAGCGAAAGAAGCCGCCGGATAGAAAAAGCCGCCACCGGAGAGACAACTCCGAATGACGGCCAGTGAAAACACAACACCGTGATTATACCACGGAATGGAGGGAAACGCAAATGACAGACTTGAAAATTCTGCGGCTGGAGCTGCGCAACTTTAAAGGACAGCGCAATTTGAATCTGGACTTTGGCGGTAAAAGCTGTGTGATCTACGGCAACAACGCCACAGGGAAGACAACGGTATACGACGCTTTCTCCTGGCTGCTGTTTGGTGTGGACAGTCTTGGGCAGGCCGCATTTGACATCAAGCCGCTGGGCAAAGACGGGAACGTCCTCGACCACGGTGCCGTGACTTCGGTGGAGGCGGATCTGATGGTAAACGGGGAGCACCACAACCTGAAGCGTACTTATTATGAAAAATGGAGTAAAAAGCGCGGCTCCGTCAACGAGACCTACGACGGAAATACCTGCGACTACTTCCTGGACGATGTTCCGGTAAAAAAGAAGCTGTATGACGAGACGGTACGGAACATGGTCGGAGCAGAAGAGACCTTCCGTGTACTCACTAACCTGCGGAGATTCTGCGTGGATCTGCCATGGAAGGAACGGCGCAAGCTGCTGATGAACATGTGCTGGAACACTACTGACCAGGCAGTAATGGAGCAGGAGGGACGCTTCTCGCCTCTGCTGGATGCTATGGGGAGCAGGACACTGGATGACTACCGCGCCATGCTGGTGGCAAAGCGCAAGAACCTGTCCGGTACTCGAGACAAAATCCCCACCCGACTGGATGAGCTGGATCGGATGTTGGAATCCATCCCGGTATGTGATTATGACGTTGTGCGGGAGGAAATTGGCCGGCTGAACCATCAGCTGCAGACTGCCCAGCGGGCACTGGATCAGGACGGAAGGGCAGCCAGGCTGGATCAGCTGGAGCAACAGCGAAAATCCCTGGAGGATCAGCGAAGCATCCTGGAGCAATCCAACCGAACATACCGCAGCAGCTTTCAGCAGCCAGATTTGGCGAAACTGAATCATGACGTCACTGGAGCGGTGGCTAGGATCCAATCTGCAAGGACAAGCAAGGAACTGTCCGACAGTGACATCAAATCCTTGGAATTGGAGCTGGATGGACTACGTAGCCAATGGGCTAACTGTAATGGGCAGTCGTTTCAGGGTGGCATCTGCCCCACCTGTGGCCAGGAGCTTCCGCCGGATCAGCTCCAGAAAGCCCGGGCAGATTTTCAGGAGACGCAGAAGCGGGAACTGAAGGTCATTGAATCACGAGCTGCCAGGAGAAAGGAACGGATTCTTTCCGAAAAGAAGCGTAGGAAGGAGCTGGTCAAATCTTTAAAACTAGAGGAGGCTGCTCTGGAACAGGCACAGGCGGCACTTGAAGAGGCAAAGAACGTGGCAGCACAGCCGGTGCCAGACTTGCCGGAATACGCGAGCAAATGGGCGGAGTTGGATCGGCACATTCTGGAGTGTGGCAACAGCATTGTGGAGCTGCAGCAGGACGCGGCAGGGCAGGCTTCCCGTGACAAGGCTGTGCAACTCAAAGCAGAGATTCGCCAAAAGGAATCCTTGCTGGCGGACGAGTGCACGATTCGGAATTGCGCCCATCGTCGGGCAGAGCTGGAGGCCGAGCAGAAAAAAGCGGCATCGGCTTTGGAGGACTTGGACAACCTGCTGTACCAGGATTTTGAGCGGATCAAGCCCCATGTGGATCGGCCTGATCGGTACAGCGTGAGTGGGTTGGACAGTATTGTCCAGCTGCTGCACAAGGAAATTGATGCAGTTGGCGGTTTTGCGTTTGTCCGCGTGGATGGCCCCGGAAAGGTGTATGTCAGTACAAGCTACATGCCAGACATGAGCCGGAATCTCCTGTATGCGGCGACTACGGATGTCCCTGGTTTACGGGAGGGGTGGCGAGAGAAGGAACAGGCGGTGATTGAGCTGCGCAGCCTGTTCATGCCTGGCGATGGCACTAAGTACCTGCTGGATCTGCTGAGCAAAATGAGCAAGGACAGCGGGGTTACCACCAGTGACAACGGCGTCACACAGACAGTGGAGGCTCTGGCCGGTGTAAGCCTGAAACAGAACGTTGAGATCAATCCACGGGTGAAGCTGCAGCCGTTCCGGACATTTCTGGAGGTCCCACAGCCTGAGAGCGAATATCTGCTGCGTGTGGATGAAGAGGGGAAGATTGGTCTGTTCGAGGCAGATGGCGGCGTTTGGAAGCTGGAAGCAAAAGGAGATTAAAACATGGCAGATATTCTGAGCAAAGGCTCTCTGTTTCCGGAGGAACTGATCCCGGAATTTATCCAGAAAACACGTGGCGCCAGCGCGCTGGCAGCTCTGTGTGCAGCCACACCCATTCCCTTCAACGGCATGAAGGAATTTACCTTCCAGCTGGACAAGGAGGTGGATGTGGTCGCAGAGAATGGCGCCAAAAGCAAAGGCGGCATCACAATTTCGCCGGTTACGATTGTGCCCATCAAGGTGGAATATGGTGCCCGCATCTCGGACGAGTTTATGTATGCGGCTGAGGCGGCACAGCTCGATTATATGAGCAACTTCGCAGACGGTTTCGCAAAGAAGGTAGCCAAAGGCATTGACCTCATGGCGTTCCATGGCATTAACCCGCGTACCGCAAGCGCCTCCTCGGTGATCGGCGACAACCACTTCGACAGTAAGGTCACGCAGGCCGTGACCATTGCAGCCGGGGATAAGCCCGATGCGAACATCGAGTCTGCGATTGCGCTGGTGCAGGGCAGCGAATGCGATGTGAACGGCCTGATTCTGGCACCTGCCTTCCGTTCTTCCCTGGCGGAACAGGTCACGACCGGAGGCGCAAAGCTGTATCCGGAGCTGTCCTGGGGCAACAATCCGGGTCTCATTAACGGCCTGAGAGTGGAATCCAACAACACGCTGAGTGCCAACGCCAGCAAGGATCGGGCGCTGGTGGGTGACTTCCAGAACTGCTTCCGCTGGGGCTACGCGAAGGAAATCCCCATCGAGATCATCCAGTACGGCAACCCGGACAACGATACCACCCTGGGGGACCTGAAGGGACACAACCAGATCTATCTACGCGGTGAAATGTACATCGGGTGGGGCATTCTGGACGCTGCCGCCTTTGCGTTCGTGAAGGCCTCTGAATGAGGTACCTGAATCGGCGAACCGGCGCGATCATTGAGGTGAGCTGCAAGGTAGAAGGTCAGGACTGGCAGGAGGTACAACCTCCTGCCGAGGCCGAACCAGAGCAGAAGCCAGCAACCGCACCGAAGAAAACGGCCGCAGCAAAACGAACGGCCGCAGCAAAGAAAGCAGGTGGCGCTGGTGGCGCAAAACTACGCAACGACAAGTGATGTGATCGACCTGTGGCGTGAACTGTCAACAGAAGAATTGGGGCGGGCGGAATCACTGCTCCCCCTTGTGTGCGCCAGCCTGCGAACCGAGGCGAGAAAGCTGGATCGCAACCTGGACGCAATGGTGGCGGCAGACGAGGATCTGGCGGAGGTGGCAAAATCCGTCACCGTGGATATTGTTGCACGCACCCTGATGACGGCGACGGATCAGGAGCCGATGACGCAGATGACGCAGTCTGCCATGGGCTATTCCGTATCAGGGTCATTCCTGGTACCAGGCGGCGGCCTGTTCATCAAACGGTCGGAGCTGGCCCGCCTGGGCCTGCGGCGGCAGAGATACGGGGTGATTGATTTCTATGGCAATGATTAAGGGAGCGTGATAATACTATGATGTTTTACAAGAAGCAAAGCATCATCCAGTTCTGCATTGGGCTTGTGAGCGGCATAATCGGAGCTGCCGCAGCGATTGTTGTCTATTTAATCATCTTTGTATGAATAGCGTCAGCAAAGTCGTAATGAATGCAACAAGAGACGGGAACGCAACGTGCGTTAGCAGCATGTGGAGCACTTCAGACCTGCGAATAAAGCCCTGATACCAGCCGATGTGTGTTACCTGATACACAGGACCAGAGTTGGGCTTCACAATGAATTGATTATCCTGGAGATAGTTGAGCGAGGCGTGCAGAGAGGCGACAGAGTATTTGATGGTTTCACCGATGGTATTTGAAAAAGCGTTCTGAACACTACTGGAGGTATCGCTTATGGAGCGGTGCATTTTCATATTACGAAAGTCTATTGCAACATAGCAAAATTCGGAGTTCTGAACTTCTTTCATGAGTTTCAGGACCTTTTTATCAATTTTAGGAAGAATCATATGGTAGGCTCCTTTCATGGAACCATTATAACAGAAAGGAGGCATGGTTTCTATTGCGATGATAAAGGGGGTTGGCATAACGCTCCTGTCAAAGACACAGACGGGTGTGGACGGCTTTGGGGCGCCGGTATACACCGAGGAGGAGGAGACCGTGGAAAACGTGCTGATTGCGCCAGCCTCTGCGGAGGACATTGAGAGCACGCTCAATCTCACTGGGCGCAAGGCTGCCTATACGCTGGCTATCCCAAAGGGAGATACACACACATGGGAAGGGCAACGTGTTCAGTTCTTCGGCCAGACTTGGCGCGTGGTCGGCATTGCGTTGTCCGGCATGGATGAGCTGATCCCAGGTCCGTGGAATACGAAAGTGCAGGTGGAGCGCTATGAGTAACGTAAAATTTAAACTGAACCGCAGCGGCGTGCGGGAGCTGCTCAAGTCAGAGGCGATGACAGATGTCTGCCAGAAATACGCCAGCCGTGCCCTACAGCGATGCGGGGAGGGCTATGAGATGGAGCGGCGCAGCTATCCGGAGCGCACCGGATATGTGGTCCGGCCGGTGACCTATCAGGCCAAGCATGACAACCTGAGCAACAACACGCTGGAAAAGGCGGTGCGGGGATGATCGAAGCTACTGTACTGGACTATCTGGCCGGGCAGCTGGCAGTGCCGGTCTACATGGAGCGGCCGGAGAATCCGCCGGAGCGCTATGTCCTCGTCGAGAAGCTCGGTGGCGGACAGAGGAACCATATCCACTCCGCCACACTGGCAATCCAGTCCATTGCAGAATCCATGTATCAGGCGGCGCTGCTGAACAATACGGTCAAGACGGCAATGGAGGCGGCAGTCGCCTGCCCTGAGATCAGCAGCGCAAAGCTGAACAGCGACTACAACTTTACAGACACAACAACCAGGGAGTACCGCTATCAGGCGGTTTACGACCTGACATATTACTAAAAGGGGGATTTTATATGGCAAGTGTCAGCAATGTATCCGCCAGCAAACCAAGCATTAGCGGAGCAGTGTATCGTGCGCCGCGGGGGGCAACGCTGCCGACGGATGCAACTACAGCCTTGGACGTGGCCTTCCTGCCGCTGGGCTATGTCAGCGAGGACGGCCTGACCAATGAAAACTCACCGGAATCCGATACGGTCAAAGCGTGGGGCGGCGACATCGTCCTGACGATGCAGACCGAGAAGAATGATACCTTCGGCT
>CALLZZ010000174.1 GCA_937858235.1 uncultured Clostridia bacterium | reverse complement strand
CTAGTTGCTCCTGTGTAAGCCATACTGTTTCATCTTTCATATTAACGTCTATTTTAGTCAACCCATCTTCGGTTTGATAGATTATAATTTCTCCATGGTTTTCCATGATTATTGCCCTCCTTTCGATTTTATGGTTTTAAGAATTACCATCCGCACATTTGCGAATAATCCGCTTTGTCTTTTCCATGGGTATTGGAACCTCGGTTTCATCAAAATATTCAATATCCACCACCTCGGCAACTGCTTCGCGATTGTCTTTGCCCGCGGGAACAACTACAGAATCGCCAATCTCAATACTGTCATCTTCGGTTAAATAATAATATAATTTTTGCCCTTCATCAAAAGTTACACTGCAAAAAATATAATCAGTTTTACGCCTCTTTACCTTGTCATATACGGATGGGTCAGGTATTTCTCCTAAACCGTAAAATCTTATAAAATTAAATACTGTTTTTGCAAAATCCTTAAAATCTTCTGGCAGACCATTTTCCTTTATCTACGTTATATTTCCAACCTATACACAATTTTTTCGTTATCCAATCCACAGCCTAAACTATCAAAAAAACATCCAAATCGCCCACTCACTAAGCACCATTTTACCCTGACATCTAAATCAAAGCCCAAACTATGGACAACCTCTTTAAAATTGTCGCCTTGGATATATCTATACGGAGTGGAAAATTCCTGTTTCTCACGAGTTTCCGAAAAGTTGAACTTTCAACAAACCCCATATTTCAAGGCTTTTCTCGTTCTTTATTTCTCGGTTCTTGACATCAATACAACTGTCTCCACATGGCTCGATTGCTCCATCTTGATGTCTGCATATTGACCAGTTCTCGTGAACCTCTGATTATCTGCCCGTTTGTTCGTGGGAATTGTTCAACCGCTTTTTTCGGTTCGCGAAAACTTATCTGCACACTTTTGTACGTTCGCGGGAATTGCTCCACGGCTTGAACATACCTTATATATGGCTTCCGGGCCTTGCGCCCACTGTCTCGACCTTAGCATCGGATTGGTACAAGGGAATTGCTCCACGATTGCCATTGTCTCGACCCTTATTCTTGGATTTCCCCAGTGGCCATGATAGATTATTTTTTGCTCTTCTGTTCCAGCTGCTTTATGCTATCCAGGTAATCCTGCTCCACTCGGCTTATCGTTTTCTCTTTGTATTTTTTATACTCCGTCTGTGCCTTATCCATTGCCTGATCATGGCTGACCGTCCCATTTCCAATCAGCAGCTTTTCTCCTGTGGAGGTCAAAATGCCGTCGAGATGTTTGGCCCAGTCCTCCATAGTCATTGGAATCTCACGCTCTGCCTGTCTCTCGGCAAAATCAAGATATCCGGAAACAAGCTGGCCCATTGCGCGAAGCTCTTTTTCATTCAGATAGTTTTTTGCAATCTTCGCTTCACGGAGTGTAGGCTGGTCTCCTGAAAAAGTCATCAAGCCCATAAAATCCTTTTCTGCGTCAGCACGATGATAGATAACCTCCGCAGCAGTCTCGCCGGAAACAGCATAATGAATCTTGTTCTGAACTCGCTTGAAAATTGTATAGAGACTTCTGCATTGGGATTGTAATCAACGCTTGTCGCATAGATTTCCAACACCTGACGATAGAACACTTTTTCAGAAGCTCGGATGTCACGGATTCTTTCAAGTAACTCCTTAAAGTATCCGCCACCGCCCAGTTCTTTTAAGCGGTCATCATCCATTGCAAAACCTTTTTTGATGTATTCCTTTAATATGTTCGTTGCCCATATACGGAATTGAACACCACGTTGGGATTTCACTCGATAGCCAACGGAGATAATAACATCAAGATTGTAGTAATCCACTTGATACGTTTTTCCATCCGTAGCAGTTGTTGCAAAATTTGCAACAACTGAATTTCTGACTAATTCTCCATCCTCAAAGATGTTTTTGATATGCTTGGATATGGTAGACTTATCTCGTTGAAACAAATCAGCCATCTGTTCCAGTGACAGCCACACCGTTTCGTCCTGCATACTGACATCTATCTTCGTTAGACCATCTTCGGTCTGGTAGATTATTATTTCTCCACGGTCATCCATACTGTCGTCCTCCTGTTCTAATTCTTTTCACAGCATTTCCATCGCCGAACTATAAATGGCATTTTTTTATTCACTACCGCAGTTTGTCTTCCTCATTCAATGCATAATTTGCGAATCTAAGTTCTGAAGCCTCTCTAACCATCTCTGAATGCTACCATCTTTGAAAAATCCTAATAATGCACCATCGCAGAAACGTTCTGCTCTTACAACTCCCATTATCATTGCCATTACACATTGAGCATCAAGATGGGAAACATCAGCTTCGTTCATCGATTTGCTTCCCCATTCGATGTTATGTTCATTGAGTATTTCTCCGTATCTGGTCAACTTCATTTCAGGGTGTTCCTTTTCAAACTTGTAAACATCCTGGACAAATGAGTCCACTATTTCAGAATAATTAACAAACGGCCATTGAATCGGATGCTCTGTAGTGCCGTCGTTCTCACGGTCAATTACCCATTCTCCGTACTTATCTTTCCCTAAACAAGGAATATACTTTTTCATCATATTAAATTCATTCATCGGTATCCTCCTCATCGTCAGGCTCAACTCCAAGCAGATCCTGTAAAGCCGCAAAGTTGTATGGGTACGCATTGCTGCCGCCAGTCTTAAAAGGCTTGTTCCCATCGGAAAACTCAATCGTGAGCTCCCACTGTGTACCGTCGACAACGCAGGGATTAGGGATTCATATAGCTGTCCGCCATTCACCGATATGAAGCTCACGAACCCCATCAAGGAACTCCTTTTTATCACATGGATAGTCCAGTCCGTCAGGGAGATTTGATGGTTTCAGGATAAGAGAATGCTCTACGTCAAAATGGATGTGTTCTTCATCCACTGTAATGGTGCGTGTTTCATAACCGCCAAAGAAGCCACCGATACTGAAAATAACTTTGCTAATGGCCGGAATGCTGGCGTCGAACAGTTCTGCTTTCTGCTCCGCTTTTGATGGAGCATAGACACCGCCAACATCACTCAACGCCTGCTTTGCTCTTTCGAGGTACATGCGAGCACACCAGAGCCTGGTGCTTTCACTCGGCATGATGATTGCCTCACTGCCGTAGTCCGGGCTTTCCATTGTATTTTTCAGTCGGCCCATTTCCTGCTTCAGGCCACGAATAGCTCATAATCTGCTTTTCATTTTTTCCTTTGAGGTATTCCTCATAGTAGCCTTCCGGGCTAATCATCATAAACCTTCACCTCGATTCATAAATATATTTCAATTATGTACTGCTAAATTGTAATCTCAATTCTTGAATGTATCTCAGGCTTTTGATTTTTTATTTGTATTGACAAAGCACTGCACAGCATTCCTTTGTCAACGCACTCCCTAAAAGCCCGATAGAAATCATCTACTTTTCGGTTTATCGCTATCTTCTTTACCTGAGGATTCAAAGAAACCAATATATAGCAGACTCGGTAGCCTTCATCAAGTGACTTTGATATTTCCTTAAGTTGTTTTACTGCTCTTTCTGAATAAACTGTTGGAAAACAGGCACTTTCACCAAATGCCAAGGTGCTTTTTATTTCTACTATAGTCCTGCTATCGTGGATAAAAAGGTCAGCCTTATAATTTCCAATCATATACTCATGTGTGATAGATTTGCGTTTACCAAGAAAATGAAAAAGTCTTCTATGAATCTGGGATTCTATAACTCGATTGCTCTCCGCTAGATTAAGTAAGATGTATCCGCGTCTATATTTCACAGCATAAACTGCATATGGAGTCCTAGCGTTTGGCGTAATTACTGGCTTCAGAAGCACGCTTCTTCCATTCATATCGATGAAATTGCTAAGACGACACGAGGATGGAATATAGCAAGTAACATCCTCATCATTTATTCTCACAATGCATAAAAATCTATTCTTAATTTCTGACTGAAATACACCATACACAAAGCTTAATTCATTTGATTCTGTCACTTGCTATTCACCACCTTTACCCAAATTCTTTCATGGATAACATCGTCAACAATTTTGTCCAATTCATCAATCTCAATTAAATATCCTTGGGCTCGCTCAACAACATCACCATTTCTAAAAATCATATCACCGTGTTTCTGAAGATACTGCGCATCTGGTTCCTCAATTATCATTCTGGAGGAAATGCCGTCATTTACTCTTAATGCTACTCGGCCGTTCAATTGCGCCTTCGTGGTCGATGGCACTAATTTTGCTTCTGGCCGTTGTGTACAAATAACCAGGTGTATACCACGGCTTCTTCCTGCCTGTGCAATACGTTGAACAGGCTTATAGAAAGCGTCCTTTTCCTTTTTGCTATCTAATTGGTCGGCCAAATCAGCAAACTCATCAATAACTACTACAATTGGAGCCAGCTTTTCTGTTACCTTTTTATTGTACTCGACAATGTTTGCAACTCTAGCTTCAGCCAAAAGACGCCCTCTGCGTTCGGACTCCTCAAAAATCACTTCCTTAATTACCTTTGTAGCTTCTGCCGCATCAGAGATTATTTTCCCTGAGTATAGATGAGGAAGCCCTTCAAAGTGAATAAAATCTTCAAGCTTCGAGGATGACAGTATCAGTTGCATATCTTCCTTCTTCGGATGGGTCATGAGCATTGATGCTAACATGGTAAAAAGAAATACAGATTTTCCGGAGCCCGTACTTCCTCCTACAAGCATGTGAGGCATCTGACTCAAGTCTTCAATAAGGTCTTTTCCATTCGGCGTTCTTCCCAATGGGAAATAAAGCTGCTCAGGTGATGTGACTGACGGAATGGAGGCTACAACATCCTTGAAAAGCACTTTTTCTCTTTGGAGCCTTGGAACATCCAGAAGAAGTTCATCGGAGTTCGGCATCTGTTGAATAATAATGCCTGTCCTTTTCATTTCTCTGCCAATGTCTTCAAGATGACTGGACAACCCCTGAAGTGCCTGTCCACGACCAAGCTTGAATTTCAGTCTAATTACACTTGGCCCAACTACTGCACTATTTTCTTCACACTCTCTAAGGTTGACATGATAGTCGCCACAAGAACGTTTAAAATCACGAACTAATTGTGCTATTTCTTCTTTAGAGATTTCCTTTGTATCGTTCTTTACTTCAGATGATGTGCTACCATAAGTTCCCGTTGGTGTTTCCGCAACCATCGAAGCCTGAGAAGGCATTATAGCATGAACAACATTAGATATATCTAGCCTCGTTATATCGGCAATCGCTACCTCGGTCTGCGAATCTGTATCAATAATGGCATCATCTCCATCGCTAGGCGTGTCAGTACCATCATCATCAAAATCTGGAGTCCACACTTCTTTGAGGATGGCGCCATCACCAAATATTTCTTGCTGTATCTCTTTGGCAGTCAATAATCTATACTCAATTGGGCAGTCGTCAAAATCCGGATTTACGCATTGAATCACCTTGCCACCTGCGACCTCATTAAGCTTGATGTGCATAAGTAGACCAACTACCTCAATGTTTATATTCCCACTGCTTCCATTGCCAAAGGTTTTCTTTAAGATATCGCACCATTTTTTCTGCCATTCAGAATCATGTACATTTCTGAAGCATTCCGATACTATCTGATATTTCAGAACCTCTCTTCTTGCCGAAGTAAACATATCCGACGAATTTTCATCGACTGAGAATATTTCTTTAAGCATGCCCTGTAATCATTTGACGACCATCATCAGATTTTGTTATTACTGCATCTGGGGACTCATCTCTTGTCTTTACCTCTATTGGCTGAATCAAAAGCGTATTTGTTCTCTCAATATATTTGAGTCCAACAAGGTCTGCTCTTTCATTTCCAAAACGGCTATCCTGCAACCATAAGCGAGCCTTATCATCATCCAACGATGCAACTAGTGAATCTGCATTGTTTCTT
>CALLZZ010000173.1 GCA_937858235.1 uncultured Clostridia bacterium | reverse complement strand
ATAGGTGGTGAACCGCTTCCCGCAGGAAAGACACTCCCGGCGGCGGCGGATGCTATCGTATTCATCAGTGGGTCTGGAATCCACCACTTTGCTATCCCGATGGCCACAGTAAGGGCATTTCATTGCGTGTTCACTCCCATCTCTTTGGTTCCTGATTTAAAATTGTACCATAGTCCAGAGAAACTGACAAGAAGAATCGCTTAAAAAAGGACTCCCGTTCCCCATTTTGACCCGGAACAGGATCATCAGAGGAAAAGGAGTCCAGATTGTTCTATTTTACAAGTTTAATCCAGGTAATCAGCTCATTGCAGAAAACTTCTGATAAGCCTGATTGATCTGGGTGCCGTCGGCAGGTGTGGTCTGATACCAGCCTCTGCTCTGGGCGGCAGAAAACAGGTCGCACTGGATGGCCTGACCCTGAGTCAGCGCATTCAAAAAGGCATCCTTCAGCTTGGGATGCACGCACTCAGAGGCAAAGGTATCATAATTGTTGGACATTTTCTTCTCTGTCATCAGCAGATCTGTAATTCTTTCCTGATCGTTCAAATCAAACACCGATCCTTTCTTTTGTGATCAGCGCAGGAAGGTCAGCAGATTGTTGAAGTTCTGCTGATGCTGGCCTGCATACTGATTAAAGCTGTTGCGCAGCGCGGTTTCCGTAGTCTCCTGCGCCGCTGCCTGGTACTTGCATACACAAGTATGCTCGAAGCCCAGCTGGTCTTCCAGGGCGCTGAGTTCCTTACTAGTGAGGTTAGCCATAGTGTATCAACTCCTTTGTCAGTTTACGCCCTTATTTTGCCGCCTCTTCCTGTTTTTATACCTTCTTTATCACTGGATTCCCCTGCTCGTCCAAAAACCAGGTCAGCATTCCACCCCGCCGGGTGGAGTAGGACGCAAAACAGAAAATAGGCATACAGGGCATCCGCTGCCCAATTTGCCATGGACAGCAAATGCAAATTCCTTCCGGTTCCCGCCGCCAGATCCCATTCTTCATGTGCCGGATCGCCTCTGCCAGTACCGGATCCATCCCCGGCAGCGATAAGGACTGTACCGGTGCCCAGTCTGACCAGCCTTCGGATACAATCGGCTTACATTCCTGTCCCGGCGTCTCAACTTCCGACCAGCTGCACCGCTCTAACCCTTTTTCTCGCAGCATGGCATTGGAAATCGTCCGTTCCAACCGCAGCCGGTTCCCCTCCGGCACCAGTGTCCCCAACAGCAAATTGCTATGAGTTCCTTTTAGCCATACCTTTTTAATGCCGTCTTCCCAGGCCGGGCAGTCCGCCCGAAACACCGTGCGCAATCCCTGACTGTTAGCTGTCAGGTGTCCCCGCAGCGCTTCCTGTTCATACATAGGAATTTCCCACTCCATACCATCCCTCCTGTGCATTCTTCGCTCCTGTTACGATGAATATGACAGCGTGGGAAAAACATGCCCCTTGGTTTCCTGTTCAGGAGCGTAAAAAGAAAAACGCAGTGAGGAAACTCACCGCGTTACCCTTTGTTCTGACAGCTTCTTTACCATCTCCCCCACGCACCCCTCAATATCCCGTTGCGCGCAGTCAACGATTAGATCACTGTATTTTTGGTACAGGGGGAGCCGCTCCTGATAAGCATCCTTCAGACTGTTGCCCGCCTTCAGCACAATCCCCCTAGTTGTAATGTTCGTCACTCGTTTTTGAACCTCTTCGTAGGGAACCGACAGATAGATTACCGTTCCATCCCGCTTTAGCGCCTCCATCGCCCGCTGAGAATAGACGACGCTGCCCCCGGTGGCAATTACGGAATGGCGAAACTTCAGAGCAGCAATCACATCCTCCTCAATTCTGATAAAGGACTCCATACCCTCAACATCAATGATCTCCTGGAGTAGCCGGTTCTCCCGTTGCTGAATCATAATGTCCGTATCTACAAAATCCATCCCCAGCGCCTTTGCCAACAGCACGCCTAACGTGCTTTTTCCGGCGCCAGGCATGCCAATCAAAACGATATTTCCTCCGCATTCCTGTTGCATACGTACTACCCTATTCCCTTCTTTACTGTTTCAGCAGCTTCACGCGGTTTTTGTAATCTGGCAGCACGGAAGCGATGAGCCGATAAAAGTCAGCCCCGTGATTTTTATAGCAAATGTGGGCCAGCTCGTGAACCACAACGTAGTCAATCGCTGCCTCCGGATAACGCATCAGCCGCCAGGCAAAACAGATGCGGTTGTTTGCACTGCAACTGCCGAACCGCTTTTTGGCCTCAGTGATGGTCACCGCAGTCGGCGCAACCCCCATGATCTGCCCGTAGTAGGCAATTCGTTCCGGTAAATACGCCTTTGCCCGCTGAATACACGCCAGCCGCTCTTCCTCCGTCGGCTCCGGGTGCGTTTCCTGCCACTGGCGGCAGTGCTCCATGTGTGTTTCAATCCACCCTTCCTGCCCTCGGACAAACCGCTCAATGCGTTCCATGGGCGTATACAGTGGCGCCCGCACCAGCACGTTTAGCTCCTCGGTAATCTCCAGAGACAGGGTCTTGCGTTTGGATCGTTTCAGCTGGTAATCTTGCACCATGCTCCCTCCTTTTTCCTCCATTATAAGCCAGCAAATCAGAACTGGCAATTCAAAAACCTGCTCAAATTGTACCTTTCTTCTCCTTTTCCGTACCTTGACACCGCATACAAAATCGCATATACTGATATATCATATTACTAAATTAGGTATCTGGCAATTTTATGGGACAGTTATCTCTGCTTTTTAGGATGAAAACTGTCCGTTTGCATGTACACTGCTTGTCGGAAAAGAAAGGTGTTTCATTATGGCAAATCCTGTTAAACTGACGCCCAAGCGTTTAAAAGAGCTTCAGGACGAAATGGTCTGGATGAAGACCGTCCGGGAAAAAGAAATTGCGGAAATGATCAGGGAAGCCCGCTCTTTTGGCGATCTCTCCGAAAACAGCGAATACGACGAGGCGAAGGATCAGCAGGGGAAGCTCTTTTCCCACGAGGCTGAGGTTCAAGCCATCTTGGACAACTATGTTCTCATTGACGAGGTAGCCAAAGACAACACCATCATCAATCTGGGCTGCAACGTAACGGTTCTGGATCTGGAGTTCGATGAAGAGCAAACCTATCACATTGTCGGCAGTCAGGAAGCCGATCCTATGAACGGTTTTATCTCCGAAGAATCTCCCTTTGGCCAGGCGCTGATCGGTCATGTAGTCGAGGACGAGATACTGGTAGAGGCTCCCGCCGGCAGTATGCGGTTTAAAGTTCTGGGCATTTCAGTGTCCTAAATAGAGAGAAAAGGAACGATTTTAAAATGGGAAAGAAAAACTTTCAGCCAGAAGCGGAAAAGAGCTTATCTGAGATCCTCCAGATTCGCCGTGATAAGCTGACCAATTTACAAGAAAATGGCCGTGATCCCTTTACAGTCACCAAATACAACGTTTCACACTGTGCAACCGACGTCACTGGCCGCTTTGACGAATTGGAAGGTCAGAGCATCTCTATCGCCGGCCGCTTGGTCTCCAAGCGTGGCATGGGCAAGGTCAGCTTCTGCGATTTGCAGGATAAATCTGGCCGTGTTCAACTCTATGTCCGCCGGGATCTTATCGGCGAGGACGAATATGTCTGGTTCAAAAAATATGACATTGGCGACATGGTCGGCGTGAAGGGCGAGGTATTCAAAACTGAAAAGGGTCAGATCTCTGTCCGGGTCAGCGAAGTCACTCTGCTGGCTAAAAGTCTTCAGCCCCTACCCGAAAAGTTCCATGGTCTCACCGACCGGGAAACCCGCTACCGTCAGCGCTATGTGGATCTGATCGTCAACCCGGACGTCCGTAAAAACTTTGAGCTGCGCTCTAAGTTCGTCAAGTATCTTCGTGACTTTTTGGACAATCGCGGCTACATGGAAGTGGAAACCCCTGTCCTCAACACAATTTCCGGCGGTGCCAGCGCCCGCCCCTTTATCACCCATCACAACACGCTGGATCTGGACATGTATATGCGCATCGCTACAGAGCTCCATCTGAAGCGATTGATCGTTGGCGGCCTGGAACGGGTCTACGAAATCGGTCGTATCTTCCGTAATGAAGGCATGGACCCCAAGCACAACCCGGAATTCACTACGGTAGAACTGTATGAGGCTTACGCTGATTTTAATGACATGATGGATCTGTTTGAGGCTCTGCTTTCCGGCGCCGCTCGGGATCTGCTGGGCACCTACGAAGTGGATTGGATGGGCGAACAAATCAATCTGGCGCCCGGCTGGCCTCGTCTCACCATGTCTCAGGCAGTTAAGCACTATGTGGGACTGGACTTTGATGTGGTCTCCGACGATGCAGAAGCCGTGGCCATGGCAAAAAGCGTTGGTATAGAACTGGACAAAACCAAAGCTCCCACTTGGGGCAACGCACTGTACGAAGTGTTTGACCAGAAGGTAGAGGAACAGCTGATTCAGCCTACCTTCATTACGATGCACCCGGTGGACGTGTCTCCGTTGGCTAAGCGCTCTCCTGCTGATCCCCGTCTGACGGAACGGTTCGAGCTATTCATCTGCCATAGTGAAATGGGCAACGCCTTCAGCGAACTCAACGATCCCATTGACCAGAAGGAACGGTTCCTGACGCAGGTTGAAATGCGGGATAAAGGGGACGACGAAGCCGGCATGATGGACACGGACTATGTCAATGCTCTGGAATACGGTATGCCTCCCACTGGCGGCTTGGGCATCGGAATTGATCGCTGCGTGATGCTGCTCACCGGCAGTGACTCCATCCGTGACGTGATCCTATTCCCCACCATGAAACCTTTAGAGTAACATCTTTACATCACGCGTTCGGCATAGAGGAGTGGAAGAAAAAAGCTCCTCTATGCCCTTTACGTTATCAACCGGAACCCGCTATGTCTTTCTGACGCAGCCTTTATGAGGAGCATCTATGGAACGGATCACAAGCCGCACCAATCCCTTTTTGGTTCATATAAAAAAGCTAATCAAAAATCGAGCCTACCGGAGAGATACGGGGGAGTGCGTCTCCGATGGCATAAAGCTACTGGATGAGGCACTGCGTTGGGGCGCGGATTTGACCGCCGTCCTTCTAACTCCGGACGTACCACTCCCGGCTCTGCCGTCAACGGTGCGCTGTATCCAGATCCCTCAGGATGTCATGGCCTCTCTTTCCCCCATGAAGGCTCCTCAGGGTGCACTTTTTTCCTTCCGAAGTCCTACTCTCACGCCTCCGACTCTCCTCACCGGCAACCGCTACCTGGTTCTCGATGGCTTGCAGGATCCCGGCAACGTAGGTACCATCTGGCGCACTGCCAATGCCTTCGAAGCTGACGGACTCCTGCTCACAGGTCCCTGCGCCGATCCCTACAGCTGGAAGGTTCTTCGCGCCTCTATGGGAGCTGCTTTTCGAATGCCTGTGTGGGAGATCACACCGCAAGCGCTTCAGGAGTTAGCACAAAACAGCGGACTGCCCCTGTACGCCACGGCGCTGCGTGCCGATACCCTCCGACTCCAAGCACTGACTGGGGAGCGATTCGCCATCATCATTGGCAGTGAAGGCCGCGGAATTTCTTCGGAATTGTTGGAACTTTGCCAGGAAACCATCCGCATTCCTATGAATCCTCAGTGTGAAAGTTTAAATGCCGGTGCGGCGGCGGCAGTGGTTCTCTGGGAGCTCTACCGCCGCTAAACGGAACCATTCAACTGAAAAAATGTACTAACAAACCTCCTTTCATCAATTTTTTCCCGGGTGGTGACTAGAATGCTTTCTGCAATCAAATACTGGATTTGGCTCAGTACCGCGTTGGACCCACCCGGCGCTTGGCTGATTTACAGCCACTTCGGCTCACCGGAAGAGGCTTACTTTGCTGACAACAGCTCCTATGACTTTATCGAAGCTCTTACCACTCTTCAACGCACTACCCTGAAGGAAAAGGACATTGGCCATGCTGAGGAAATCTTGGAGGACTGTACCCGCAACGATATCCGTATCGTCACCTGGCAGGACGCCAGCTACCCAGAACGGTTACGCAATATTCCCGCTCCCCCTCTGGTACTCTACCTGCGGGGAAAACTATGCCACTTTGACGAGGAAGCAGCCATTGCTATGGCCGGTACCCGCCGTGCCTCTCCCTATGGCAAGCAGATGGCCCGGGAAATCGCCTATGAGATCACCATTCAGGGTGGTTTGGTTGTCACTGGTATCGTGGGCGGCTGCGACTACAATGCCGCCAGCGGTGCCCTTCGAGCTGGGGGACCTCTGGCCTGCGTAACTGCCGGCGGTGTTGATGTCCCTTACTATGCCACCGAATCCGGAAGACGATTTCTGGCAGATGTCGTGGCTGCCGGTACGGTTATCAGCCTTTCGCCTCCTGGCACCCCACATTTGGGTTTGTTTTTCGGGAAGCGCAACCGTCTCCTCACCGGTCTGACTGTGGGTACCGTCTGCGTTGAGGCAGGTTCCCGCAGCGGCACCCTGCAAGTAGCAAGGTTGGCCATTGATCAGAGCCGAGACGTTTACGCCGTACCCGCTAACGTAGGCGTTGCCAGCGCCGCAGGAACCAACAACTTACTGCGGCAGGGGCTGGCAATTCCGGTACTACGCGGCAGTCATGTACTGGATCATTACCGACATCTATTCCCCTTAAAAACAACTCATGCACCGTCACGCTACCCGAAACAGGAACCACCACGTTGCTCTGCAAACCCCGCCCCCACCTACCGGGAACCCTTTGAAAAAAAGGTTGACACTATCAATTCTCCGGTCTATATTGACTTAGAAGCCCTGCGTGATCAGTTTACAGACGACGAACTCGCAGGGCTTCTAAGTCAATATAGACCGGAGAATTGAT
>CALLZZ010000172.1 GCA_937858235.1 uncultured Clostridia bacterium | reverse complement strand
AAGAAATGATAATGGGTAATGGTCGTAAACCAGCTCCAGCGCAGAGTAAAAAGAAACCAGCACGTGCCAGGGCATCTGATGAGGAAGCTGTTGATGATATAATCAATAACGCAGTAGACGCAGACTTCAAAGAAAAAAAGAAACCCAGTCCTCCCAAAAAAACCAAACAGGAAGATGAAGCCGAAACAGTAGACATGTCCCCTATTGACTTAAAACCACTCCTGGGAATCAATGACGAGTTAGATAAATGGCTACACCTAGCAGAAGACACACCCACCACCAAAAACCAAGTCGTAGAGGCCTGTCAGGACCTACTCGGTGACAGCAAAATCACCAAAGCAGAAATTGATAAGGTTAAAGAAGCACTTAAAGGGTAAACTCCCTTCTATTTTACTTCTTTAAAAAAATAGGGAGGGGGTGAACTCTTTAATCTCTAATGAAGATCTACAAGAAGGAACTGAAACAAAAGAAGACATACATGTCTTTTGTTTTTCAGATAACTATACCATTGAAGTTGCTCCAGACGGCACGATGGCACTATACATAATCAAAGATCCAAGGGGTAATTATGCCTTTAAAGACCTTAACGACGAACCTTTCATGTTATCTCTCTATACAAAAGTAGGAAAAGAGATACGAAAACATTTAGACCCTAATTACGAGTATTCAAAGAAAAAAATAGAAGAGGAATTTAACGAATACAAAAAAACACTACAAGAAAGTTATGATAATCAAGTAATTGAAAAAAGGACAAAGGAAAAAGCTAAAAAAACCGAAAAGGAAGAGGAACTTCAAAATAAAATTTATGATGCAACGGAGATCCTGAAAAACAAAAGACATCCACTTATCTATATTTCTTCCCTGGTGTCATGGCTTACCGCAGGTGAACGAACTAACATAATGCTTACTTTTATTGCTTATGCAAGTCAGGTAATTCTAAAGAACCCAATTAGTGTTATAGGATTAGGGGAAGGTGCCAGCGGTAAAACTCACATTGAAGAGGTCGCAATGCGCCTTATTCCTGATGAATTTATACGACACGAAAAAAGCGTTACAGAGGCGGCGATGTTTAACCGTGCTAAAGAAGACCCTTGGTATTACGATGGTTGCATTGTGAATTATGGGGACCTTGGAGGGCGTAATAGTCAAGACTTCATCATGGAATCCAAAAACTTACTTAAAGAACTTCAGAGTGATGGTTTTATAAATAAACCCTTAAATATTCCCACCAGAGATGAGGGATGGGTTCCTATTGATTTAACGCTTCGAGGTAAACCAGCACTCACTTATACCACCGTTCCAGGTTTTGAGTTTGATGATCAAGAGATGAGCCGATCAATTTTCATTACCCCCAGGATGGATAATCGACGAATATTTAATAGTTTCAAACAGGTTCTTGAACTTAAATTAGGTCGTACCTACAAGCAACTGAAACACTATGAAAAAGAATCGGAGATCGTTCAATATATGGTATATGCACTACGTGAAAAGGTTGAAGAGATTACAATTATCAACCCTTATACCTCTAGCATAATTGCATTCCTAGGGGAAAGTGAATTTTTTAAAAGGGATTTTGATAAGTACAACGCTATTTTAAAGACCATAACTGCTTTCAATTCATTTAACCGTCAATTATTTGAACTTGATGGGGAATTTGTTTTATTTACAAGTCTTGATGATATTCAAATATTCATTAGTTTACTTGAAGCATATCATGAAAGCATAAGCGTTAATATCAGCCCCAAGGCCGCTGAAATTCTGAACGACCTTCGAGCAAACGTAGATGATTGGATAAATGATGGTAAGATTTCAGAGATGGGAGTATTTACCACAAATGATTATTTTGAATTATCAAATACAAAACTTCAGAAGAGAAGCGTTCAACGGTATTTTGGAGAATTAAACAATGCAGGATTTATTAAAGTAGTTCAGAAACAAGGCAGCAGTAACGTTTACGGGTTAAGTGAAAAGTTTCTTTCAGATATGCAAAGGGATTTATTAACCCTTAAAGATGATCAGAAAGAACTTATTAAATGGGAATTAGGGGATTCTGCTTTGTTTTTTATTGAAGAGGACGCTTTAACTGATGGGTTGAATGTTTTACTTCATGATCCGGATGTTAAAGTACCTGCCTGGGAGGATGAGTAAAACATGAACGACATCAACGACACATACGACAACAGCGACATGAACGACATGAACGACAGCGTTACAGGACGCCCTTTATATACCCCAAAAACAAATGTTTGTCCATTTCTTTCTCCCTGCAAGGGGCAGAGAAACACCCCCATCCAAAATATGAAAATGCCCCTTTTACCTAAATACGACAGGATATGCGCGAAAATGACTAGTGGCGTCCATGTCGCTCATGATACATGTATCTTGAAGGGGGAATTATAATCACTAAAACCCTTAAAGAAAAGCGGAAAAAGCTTCGAAAACAGAAATTCAAGACATTATACGAAAGAATACCTTTTTTAAAGGACATGAATTATCGTGAGCGTCAATGGTGGATCCGTTACTATAAACTCAAAACCACTTGGGAAAAACATAACCTACCAGGGGAATTTCCGGGCGAAAAATACCTACCCTTACAACCACCGTACCCTTGGGATGAACCGAACTACCTGGATGGTTATCTTGGAGTGAATAGTGAAATCAACTGCAAACTCCGAAAGGTAGAATATCTATTTTTAGACAAGGACATTGACTGGATACATACAAAACTGGAGGACATTGAATTTCCTGATGTGATAGAATGCAACTTTTCAGACCTGGAGGGTTGTAGTGATTGTCGTTTCAGGTTTAAATGTGAAATAAAAGTGTAAATTTTGATGAAACTGGCAGAAAGCAGAGCTTTCTGTTGCCGGTGCAACCGGCTTTTCATAAAAGTTTCAAAGTTTCAAAGAGGTGAATGTGGAATGGTTGAAAAATTGAAAGTTGTTAGATTTAACTGGGATTATACTAAATTAGATAGACAAAAATTTGCAACACTTAGACGTGCTAAAAGTGGAAATAAAAAACACAAATATGTGGAAGGAGATATTTACAAAATTTTAACCCCTAATAAGATTTTTAAGGCACGATGTATTGGGGTTCATGTTGAAAAAATATGTAATATTTCTGATGAATTTTTAAAGGAAGATACTGATAGTCGGACACGTGAGGAAGCTTTAGACATTTTAAGTATTGCTTATCCTGATATTGATGAAGATACTGTTGTTTTGGCTGTGTTCTTTGAAAAGGTAATTGAATAAGGGGAAATGGTTCGTGAAATACGGTACCGGGCTTGGCTTAAAAAAGAAAAAAAGATAGTATTAGGAGAATAAAGGGGCGGTTTAAACGAAAGAGCGCGAATGTCCAATTTGTGGGGAAATATTCAAACCAAAACACCCGAACAGTAAATATTGCAGCCCAAAATGTCGATTAATAGCCCGAAAACGACAGGTTAAGAGGGATGTTCGGGAATATAGGGATAGATACCAGGATGAAATTAAGGAGGAACAAAGATTACGAAAAGAAAGATTATATGAAGCGATAAACGAAGCGTATATGGTACAGGGGAGTATTGTCATGGAACAATACCATATAGGAAAAGGAACTACAATGTTAGGACCGAAACCAAAGAAAGATTTTACAAAAGAACAGAAAGTAATAGAAAATGAGTTCAGGAGACTAAATTTACCACTACCCCCACGTCAAGAAATCTAAACTGCTTACATCTGACACTTGATAACGAGATAAACGTCAATGACTAAATTTTTTTGGAGGCAGTGGTTGACAAGATATGAAAAAGACCCTGAATATCTAGAACAGATAAACAAACAGAAATGCCCTTACTGCCAATGCCCACTCCACAAACCATACTCAATGAAACGCCAATGCACTACTTGCGACTTTGAACACTATGGGAATCCAGAACTAACAGCTTACAAAGTAATAGAACCCGATATAAGCTATAGTTTTAGTATAAAGAACTGTGTCGAATGCAGCACTACACTAATTTATGAACGTGACGAAAAAGAATTAGTATGCCCTAAATGTGGATTACTCCACACCGGACCGCCAATTTGTGGTGTGGTATACCCTTTTGGCTCTCATACAAATAGTAATTTCATATTATTAAAATAATTTCAATGTCATCTACGTCTAGTCTATGACCACAACCATTTTTTTGCACCTCCTATGCAAAAACCATTTTTGAGAGGGGAGAAAACGTATCACCTGTTGGAAACATCCATTTTCAGCCCTATTTTTTACCTCAAATGTATTTCTCCCCCCTCAAAAAAAACCTTAATTCTTCTAGAAGACTGTATTTAAACTCACAGGGCTTAACAAAAGAATTAATCCCTGTTTTATTAACGATTAATGAGTGATTTTTTATGGCTTGGAAATTATACGAAGGAAACTGTTTTGATTTCTTCCCAGAAATAGATGATAAATCTATTGATATGGTCATTTGCGATCTTCCTTACGGGGTGACCAGTTGTCGGTGGGATACCCCATTACCATTAGATAAATTATGGTTTGAGTATAAACGGATAATTAAAGATAATGGTGCTATTGTATTAACAGCATCACAGCCGTTCACTACTAAGTTGATTAGTAGTAATTATGAGATGTTTAGATATGAGTGGATTTGGAGTAAATCCAATGGGGGTGGTTTCTTAAATGCAAATAGACAGCCCCTTAAAAGACATGAAAATGTTTTAATTTTTAGTAAAGAACAAAGTGTTTATAATCCTTTAAAGACTGAAGGAACTCCTTATTCCTGCCGAAGCTCTTCGGCAGGAGAAACAACTCAAGATCAGACTGTTGCGGGATGGGTTACTGAAAATGATGGTAGTCGTTATCCTACCTCGATTTTAGATTTTAGTAATGATGTTGGTTTGCATCCTACTCAAAAACCTGTTGCACTTTTTGAATATTTGATTAAAACTTATACCAATGAAGGTGAACTTGTTTTGGATAATTGTGCTGGTAGTGGTACTACTGGTGTTGCTTGTGAGAACACCAACAGGAACAGCATTTTAATGGAAAAAGAACCAGAATACTGCCAAATCATTAAAGACAGGATGGCAACAGTACAAGAACTACAATTAGAGGCAAGGAAACAGAAAACATTGAATGAGTTTAATGGCCAGGCAACTCTTGACATACCAGCAAAATGATAATGGATTATTATTAACAGCATTCTAATTTTCATATTTTTTTTGATGCACCTTTATGGAAAGGTGTGTAGGCGGTATAATTTTAAACAACTATAATGAGATGAAATAAGCATGGCAGCAATACCAAACAAAGAAAGAATAATATCAGCCCTACTACTCGCAAGCGTAATAGGAATAGCAGGAGCAGAACCACAAATAACAGCCTTACTAGGAGAATACGGCTCAATAGCATCAGTAGCCGGTGTAATATTCTTCATAGCACTAAGAGAGTTCATCAAAGAACTAGGACTACAAAAAGGCGACCTAAACAACACCGAAGAATAAAACATTTAGAGAGGGGCGGGACGGATGGACCAAAATGAACAAATGCAAGCGTTACAAATACCACAAAAGAATGGGATATGCAGTGCACACCCCCTCCTAGTACAAGAGCTCCGAGACATCAACACTAAACTAGACCAACTCACCACCAAAGACGCAAAACAAGAAGCAAAAAAAGAAATAATCAAAGAATGGACCGACAGAGGAATAGGAGCCTGCTTTGTACTAATACCCCTAATAATTTTTGAATTAATTAAATACTTCACACCATTATAAAACCGAACAAAAAAACGAACAGGAGTTCGACCATGGCAAAATACAACTGGGAAACAATCAAAAGACAATACATCCAAGGAATCAAAAAAGAAGACGGAAACAAAACCTACCCCAGCTACGAAGACCTATCAGAACTACACGGCCCCAGCAAATCAACAATAAGCAGCCACTCAACCAGCGATCCAGACGGACCATGGGAAGAACAACGCGAACGCTATCTCAAGAAAGTCGAACAAAAAGTTGAAGAAAAGAAGTCCGAGATTGAAGCTGAAAACATTGTTGAAGATGATTTGCAATGTGAATCTTTGGGACGTAAGCTTATTAAAATTATAGGCAAGAAGTTAGACTTATTAGAAAAGAAATTGGATGCTGATGAATGGGTTTCTGGTATTGAGATATTGAATACCAGTAGTGCTGCTAGGAATGCCCAGGAAATCATTAAAACTAGCCAGGGTGAAGCTGCTAATATTCAACAGATACAAGGCAAAATTGAAGGCCGGTATAGTGTGACTATGTCTTTGATTTGTAGTGATGAGCATATTGAACATGAAAAACGTGTTTTAAATGACGTCGGCAAAGCCCAAGGAATCACCGATTGATGAAAGATTTCCCCTAGGCCCTGGTACATTTGCTTTGGAGGCGAGTAGTGGCCGGTGGAGGGCTTTCAAACATCTAGTTATTGTTATTGAATTATTGATGTATTTGGTTCAGGGTCGCCTGAACCGCTTAATGGTTTTCATGCCTCCAAGGCATGGTAAAAGTTGGTTGATTAGTAAGTATTTTCTTGCCTGGTTTTTGGGATCTTTCCCGGATCTACGTGTTATATTAACGACTCGTGATGCGACCTTTTCGGCGAAATGGGGACGTATAACTAAGCAATTACTTGAAAGATGGGGTAAACACTTATTTGTTCGAGAAATAGAGTATACTGATGAAAACGGCACCAAACATCATATTATTAAGCCTAACCAGGTAGAACTCGACAAATCATCAAATGCAAGTTACCGATGGGATATTAAAGGATATGACGGCGGACTATTCACCGCAGGCATCGGTACAGGTATCCTTGGAGAAGGCGCAAATGGCCTGATAATAGATGATCCCTCCAAGGGATTCAAGAAGGTAAATAGTAAAGCCCATCAACAGGAACTAAACGACTGGTTCTACACAGAAGGTTCCACCAGACTTGACCCTGACCTGGATACAGGCCGTAAACCATGGATAATATACATCGCCCAAAGACTAGGCCCCCGAGACCTAGCAGGGCAAATATTAAATGGTTTTACCGATGATGACGAGGGAGAACCACATATTGACGCCAGTGAAGCCCTGAAGATACTCAGGGGTGGAGGCAGCATCGAACATGGAACATGGGTGGTCCTCAACCTACCCGCACTGGCAGAGGAAAACGACATCCTTGGCCGGGCCCCAGGTGAGGCATTATGTAGGCCGATTAAAGATGAAGATGACCTTGCGAAGATCCAAAAAGCCATGGGCAGTTTCAGATTTGAGGCAATCTACCAGGGCAATCCACGTGAACGTGAAGGAAAGATATTTAAGCGGGAATGGTTCCTGGATGAAAGAGGAGAAATCCTTGGCAGTGTTCTTACTAATTCTCAAAAGTTACCAGACCCTCTTAATGAACTCAGGTATTGGGATTTCGCTGCCAGTGGTGAAGATGGTGATAATCTTGCAGCTACGAAGACAGGATATTACACTAACGAGGAAGGCATCAATAAAATGGTTGTACGGGGTTTAGTCCATGGCAAATACTCATCAAGTCAGGTACTTAACCGGTTTGACACCGTGACAATCAAAGACGGCAAAAGCTGTAAAAGGATCGTGGAACAGGAACCAGGGTCAATGGCGAAACTGTTAATAAAGAAATTCCGTCGAAGCAAAAAACAAAAAGGCTACCCCCGAATCAAACCCGACAAAGTAACCGATAGTAAATTAGACCGATCCTTTGACCTTGAAGTCATGGCAGAAACAGGGCGGTTAGAATTTGACACTGACAGCCTTACAATGAAGGAAATAAAGAAGATTATTTATGAATTAATTGAATTTACAGGAGAAGAAGGTGGAGAAGATAACATCACTGATACACTTACAGGATCTGCAAGACACTGGGAACGACCAAGAAGGAAGGTTAAAGTATGAGTAAAAAGAGTCCAGACGCATTTATCGTTACAAAAAGCGACGGAGACTGGGACTTAATCAAAGCATCCGCTCTCAACCGATACGCTATTAAAAGCGAAGAGGGTAGTAAACAGATCGAGGGTGAAGGATGGGACTATAAAGAATTCTACGAACCACTCTATGATCCTCACCACCTACTAGAACTTCTTGAAGTGAACACATACCATGCTCAGTGCGTGGATGTAGTGGCCCGTGATAGTGCCGGGAACGGTTGGACAATCAACAACAAGGCAGATCAGACTGGAAGTGAAGGCGCAAAGAAAAGGGTAAAAACATTCGTTGAAGGATTATCACCTAACCTTAATAAACTCTTTTATCAGAGGACCTATGACCGCCGGGGCGTGGGCTACGGTGCCCTAGAGATAATCAGACAGGGACGAAGCAAAAGCCCAGCACAAAGATTAGACCATTTACCAAGTCAACATCTACGTCGTCATCGGGACGGTTTCCGGGTTAAACAGAAGATAGGGTTAAAAGAGGTTTGGTTTGTTATTTATGGTAAAAATAAGGTGGGCAGCAAACTTGTTGATGTCCACTGCGAGACCGGTGAAATATGCCCTTACAACAGCCTAAGGAAGGATGAGAGGGCCAATGAACTATTATGGCAGATGGACTACACCCCTAAAAGCAAATACTATGGATTAGCGAAGATCGTACCTGCAATCCCTGCAATACATGGTGACACTAGTCGGTCTATTTTTAACACGGCATTTTTTAAGAATTATGGTATGCCTGCCTTTGCTGTAACTGTTAGTGGTGATTTTGAGGATTATGATAAAGAACCTGGTGATGAGGGTTATGATGAGACTGAAACCCTCCGATACAAGATTTCTAAGCAGATTAAAGAGGTAATGAAAAACCCACACTCTGCAGTTACTATATTAGTCCCCAGTGAAGGTGAAGAAGGAAATGTGGAAATCAAATTACAGCCGCTCTCTGTTGAAACAAAAGAAGCTTCTTTCCGTCTTTATCGAAAAGATAACCGGGATGAAGTAATAGCAGCCCACAGGGTACCGCCTTACCGTCTAGGGATCAATGAAACAGGCAGACTAGGGGGCAGCAACAGCCGAGACAGCACCGAGATATATAAAAACAGCATAGTTGAACCCATACAGACCGATGACGAAACTGACATCCAACAGTTGATTGAAGAAGTCTTCCCAGGAACACCCTTCAAGTTTGAGATGAATGAAATCGATGTCAGAGATGCAGCTGCAGATATGACCATCGCCAAGGATTTATTCGATCGGGCGTCTATGACTCCAAATGAACTTCGTAATCATTTTGGTGAGCGTTTCGGATTAAAAGAGAGTGATAATCCTTATTTGGATGAGTTTTACTTGCATGGTGTTCCTCTCGATAATGTTTGGAGTGGGGGTAACAGTACAGATCCACCAGGTACTGACTCAGTGCTGGATGGCCTAGAGGATGAACTTATAGGAGAGCTTAATGATGTTGACAAAGAGCCAGATAGCCTTGAAGGTGCAGCAGGGAAGAACGCTTTTAACCGGATTGCAGACCGAATACGAGCTACGATTAGCAGCCGAAAAAGCACTAGCCGGTAAAATAAAAGCCCAATTTACAGCTGCAGAAAAGGCTACTCTTAAGAAGTTCCTGGCTTTGTATGGTGATCCTGACATCCTAAGCTTCCAGGCACGGGAGATATTAGAGCCCTGGTATAAGATTGAAACAAAATATAATGACACGATTCTTTATGAAAACACTAAGGCACTCAGGAATGGTCGTATATCTACGTTGGATTTAATTAATTTACAGTTAAACCGTAGTGAACAGTACCGTTTATTTGATTTTTCACCCCGGATCTACACCAACCTCAAAATGCAGACTTTTGTCGCCTCACAGTATACCTTGGAACGGGTCCGGCAAAACATCACAGGCATATTAGCCCAGGGTTACCAGGAAGGACTTGGTATTAAAGATGTTGGTCGAAACCTTAATAAAGAATTTACCAAGCTTAAAGGCTTTGAAGCGAACCGCATAGCCCGAACCGAAATAAACAGCGCCCAGAATATGGGTAATTTTGAAACACTCATTGATTATGATATAAATTATCATCAGTGGTGGACTGGTCAAGATGCAAGAGTCCGAGATTCTCATAAAGAGATCCATGGCCAGATAACCAAGGTGGGATCAAAATTCACTAATGGACTGATGCACCCCGGAGACCGCACAGGCAGCATAAAAGAATGGATTAATTGCAGATGTACCAATGTACCTTATTTAATGCCTCTTGGCTTTATGGCACCGCCAGGCATGGTTACTTTTAAAGAATCAGATATTATCCCTATTCCTGGAATGACAATAGACAAGCTACCGCTTGATTCTCATGGCCGTGTAGATGTTTCAAAGCTTAACTATGACCAATTCCGAAACCTTGAATACTAAATAAAAGTTTCTATATTTCCTACTATTTTTAAATTCAAATTAACCTATTTTGGAGGTGAAAACATTAAAAAAACAAAAACAGAACCCTTAGCCCCAGCTTTCATCGTGGAAAAACACAAAGACCACGTACTTTTCACAGGCACCGCAATGATACCTGGCGAACCGGACTGTGACTATAATAATGGTGAAAAAATCTTCACCGAAGATGAAGTCCGTAAATTCAGGGAAACCTACCACGAACATGGCGGGATCATAGACGAAGAGCATACATTTCTCCGGGATGGTCGAAAGGTCGGTGAACCAGTTGAAGACTTCCTAACCCCTGGAGCGTTGAAGATGACCAACATTCACGGTGAAGAACGAGAGTACCCACGTGGTACATGGGTTATGAAATCTAAGATAACCGACCCTGAGTTGATGGTGAAAGCTGAGAAAGGCGAAATAGCGTACAGTCCCACAGTGATACCAAAACAGCGAGCTATAGAGTTGGCAGCTGCGAAAGGTCGTGTTTTAATCAAAGACGTACCTGATGGGGTAGTTTATACGTTGAGTTTAACCACCCACCCTTGCATCGATAATTCATGTAGTGTGGGTAAGTCCGCGGTGAAGTATGGCCGTGCAATCTCAAAACAAAACAAAACTATACTTGAAAAGGCCCGGGACATTATCGATAGTTTGATAAGTCCCAAAGAGCCAAATGGAGGCGATAATGTGACTAAAAGCGAAGAAGACAAAAAGAATGATGAATATGTGACTAAATCCGACCTGGAAGACTTCGGAGACGATTTAGTCGAGAAGTTTAAGGAGGCAACCAAAGAGCCCCCTGAAGCCATAAAGTGCAATGAATGCGACCATGAACTCGGTGAGGATGATAAGTTCTGCAGTAAATGTGGAGACGAAATCACTACCGAGAAGTCTGCAAAGAAATCCAAAGAAAAAGAAGACAAAGAAGGCAAATCTAAAGCCATCAAAAACCATGACGACGGCAAAAAAGAGACTGCCTACAAATCCATTGAGGAATACGCAGGTCGTGACCTGAAAGGCAGACCTATAAAAGAGGAGAAAAAATAAGGAGGAATGATATTCATGTCAGTAGCACACAAAGCACTATCTGATATAGTAAGTAATAAAGCATCCGCACTCGCCGTGCAAACCTTTAACAAAGCCATATTAAACCCAGAACAAGCGGGAAGATTCATAAGAGTAGCCACTAGGGACCAGGCAATACTCAGCGAAGCCAGTGTCATGACCATGAAGTCACACACCAAAAACCTGGACAGGGTAACCCTTGACGGCCGAGTACTCCATTCCGGATATGATGCTGAAGGATTCACCAGAGAATTAGACGCTGATGAAAAGGTTAAATGGAGAACCTGGCAAAATCGGCTGGTAGCAACTAAGCTGAAAGCTCAGGCTGAAATCGAGGACGATGAACTCGAAGACAACACAGAAGGAAAAGCCTTCGTAAACACCCTACTCGACCTCATCGCAGAGGGAATCAGCGACGACTTAGAAGTATGGGGTATTGGAGCCAATAGTGATGAGATAGAGCGTGATGACGATGATCTACTCGCCACAACCACAGGTTGGTTACACCGCTCCGCTTATAAAATCTATGACATGGAAATAGAAGACGGAGACGATGTTAAAGCCCTATTTAAGGCCATGGTAGATGCAATACCTAAGCATTTTATTAAAAATAGGACTAAGTTCAGATTAGGTGTTCCATTTGAGTATGAAGACCTATATCGTGACTTATTTGCAGGCAAACCAACCGGCCTTGGTGATGAAATAGAAGAGGGTTACAGGCCACTGAGATATAGGGGTATCCCTGTTGTTCACGTGCCAACCATGGATGATACTACCTTACAGGAATTGACTGGCAGTCCTGGTGCAATGCTGTATACCCCATCTAACCTTGCTATGGGTATTCTCAGGGAGATGAACCTTGAACCTGATAGGCACGCTGCTAAGGAGATGACTGAATGGGTTTACACTACACGTGGAGATGTGAACCTGATCAACGAGTACATGAATGTTTCAGCGTTCCCCGAACTGGAAGAACCTGAAGGTTCCCCTGGTTCCCCTGGATCCTAAATTCCCTTCCTTTTTTTGGAGTTGATTAATCATGGCACTTAAGGATTGGAAAAACTTAAAACCTGAAGAGAAAACCCCCAGGGGTCAGTATGAACTTATAAAGAAGGAATTAGACAAACAGGAGAAATCTAAAAGCAAAAAACGAGTCGTAGAAATCAAAGACGAACCCCAAACCACTGATAAGAAATGAAGATACCAAAAATCATGCATGGTATTTGGCTAGGCAGCAGATTACCACTTAAACTCAAAAACTACCGCCGATCATGGAAGCGACATCACAAGGACTGGGATTTTATCCTCTGGACTGAAGATGACATAATGGACCTGGAGAATCAAGCTCTCTATGACGATGCAAAGACTTACGCTGAGAAGTCTGATGTGGTCCGTTTAGAGATTCTCAAAGAATTTGGTGGTGTTTATGCAGACATGGACTTTTCATGCCTAAAAAACATCGAGCCACTCATTGATGATGCGGATTTCTTTATAGTCCAAGACCGAAAGGTCTGGAAGGAAAACCACCCAAAATATGATATTCCTTATCTTAACAACGCTTTTATGGGTTCTACTCCTGGGCACCGGCTTATTAAAGGTTTGGTTGATGCTCTCCCGGGTTTTGTAGAGGAGAATAAGCATCATCATGTTTGTTTCAGGACGGGTCCCGGCTTCGTATCACAGTTACTTAAGGATGAGGATATTCTCCGATTAGAAAATAGGATGTTAAGACGACGATACGCCCACCACCACTACGAGAACAGCTGGAAAGAAATCGAACCGCAGCCCAGGCCATGGCCAGAGGACTAAAAAAGTATGATAGAGTTTAATGATTACGGACGTGGCTTCAGCACCTGGACGGGTAAAGATGAAGCCGTGGAGTGGATTAAAGAACACATACCCATGGATGCGGAGATCCTGGATGTTGGTTTTGGATGTGCTATATACGCCAGATTACTAAGAAAACAGGGATACACAAACATTGATGGTGTGGATGTCTATGAACAGGGTATTAAAGAGCTTAAATTAGACAAATATTACAATAACATCTTTATTAGTAATATTCTGGACTTTAATTTTGACTTCTATGATCTGATCATCCTGGGAGATGTCCTGGAACACCTCACCTTGGGGGATGCCCAGGCACTACTCGGGGGATGGATCCGTAAAAACAAAATGAATCACCTATTAGTCAGCATCCCCTTCCAATTAAAACAGAGCAGTACACACGAAAACCCCCATGATGAGCATTTACAACCAGAGATTACATCAGATTACATGAAGACTAATTATCCTTACCTGGAACTCTTATACTCCGCTGAAATGGAAGAAGTACCTGGTAAAACTATTGGTATCTACACTTGGAGAAAAACCTTATGACTTATTGCACAGTTGAAGAAGTTAAAGAGTTAACCCAAATACGGCCCGATCAACTCGGCCTGGAAGCAGAAGACACCGATGGGCTTGATAAAGAAGAACCCGATGAAGCACTTAACGCCCTATTGGCAAAGTGGATAGGGTACTGTAAATCACTCATAGACGGTTTTTGCCATCAAAATTTTGATGATGACGTCCCTGGTGGTGTGGCTGTTGTCTGCCTTCGAATGGTTGCTAATATGGTTGCATTGAGCCAGACACGGAAAAACACGCCTTTGATTAAGGTGAACGACTGGAAAGTAGGGATTTCTAGCAGTGCTATTTTTACCAACGACCTTAAGAGAGATCTTCGGGACGCTGGTTTTGTGCTGGATAAAAGTAATAAATCTGATTCTGTGGATTTTTTTGCTATAACAGGAGACTAACGCCATGGTGTCCATGGATGTTGAAATAGAACTCAAGAAGGGCGAACCTCAAGGCGTTATGGGTAAGATTGTTAAACGTGCCATCCAACTCAGCCGTATTGAGTTAAAGGGAAACCTACAACGAAACAGCCCCGTAGATGAAGGAAAAATGCAGGGTGGATGGTTCATTGCGACGGTTCCTGCCCCCGGTGGTAAGGTTTACAGCAGTGCCAAGTACACATCCTATGTCAATGACGGAACAGGTATTTATGGCCCCAAGGGAAAGAAAATCGTACCCAAAACTAAAAAAGCCCTTAAATTCGTCTATAAAGGAAACGAAGTAGTGGTTAAATCAGTTAAAGGTATCAAGCCCCGCCGATTCGTCGAAAAATCTATCACACAGACTGAAAAACGTAGTGATGAATTCGTGATAAGAGCTACACTGGAAAACCAAGGAGACCTATAAAAATGACGGCACTACCATTAACCGAGGGACTGGCAGCACCGCCCAGGATAATAGAAAACTACTTAACAGTTGAAAAGACCGAAGATGGGATTCTTACCGACCTTCAACAGATCATATCCACCCACCAAACCGATATCGTTTTAAAACCATCAACAGTTTGGATACGTGAACATCCTACAGTAGTTGAAACAGGAAAAGACTATAATCTCTCAAATACCCAATATCTGATGACTCCCTATGAATTTATCTGCATAGAAACAGGTAAAACACCATCAGAAAGAGATAGTAAAGCTCGTAATCTAGCGACAAGAGTCGGAGCATCCATTATTAAAAACTTCAACCGAGTTAAAAGTGACCCTGATGATCCCGATCGAATGTTCCAAAACGTACGTTTCAACACGTTTATACCTGACGGAGCGGTGGAGATAGAGGGAAAGGCCGAGGATGTGCCGGCTGCTGCGTTGATTCTTGAGTTTGTGTATCCTATTCAGTGGATGTACTGTAGACGATTATAGAAAAATTAAATAAAAAGACTTTTTTGGAGGTTAATTAACCATGTCAGATGAAGTACAAAGAGTCGTAGGACTCATAGAAGAAACAAATTACGGAGTAGTACCAACAAGTGGAAGTCCGGCTGTAGATAGCGGCCCTGATTTCCACATGGAAATTGAGGACTCCAGCATAAAAATAGAAGGCGACCCACTTAAACTAGCAACAGGAAGCCGGGGAACAAAGATTGTAAGGCCTGGAACTTACCTACCCAGCCCTGAACATAGCGGGGTAGTTGATCTCAAACAGATAGGACACTACCTAAAAGGTGTCCTGGGAGACTATGAATACACCGCCGGAACACCTGGAAGCCCCGCTACTGCGAATATTCATGAATTTTGGGGTGGAGAAAAACGAAAACTACCCAGCTTCACACTTTATGGCCACTTCGATGAATTCATAAAAAGATGCCAAGGTACCATAATCCAGTCCATCAGTATGGAAGTGTCCAATGAATTCCTGAAATTCACTGCAAAGTGCGTAAGTCAGAAGGACACTATGATTAAGGATATGCCCACTGCAGCTGAGCTGAAAACAATCGAAGGTATCGTGCCACTCGCTTTCTATGATGTTGCATTGGAGTTTGATGGTGCAGTACCACCCGGAATAGTATCAAGTCTGAAGTGGGAAGTCAGTAATGATATTAAAACTGATGATGCCTTTGGAATAGGTAACAGTCGGTTCATGCTCATAAAACCGACCGCGGGCGCAAGGACAAACACCTTAGAGATGGAGGTTTCCCTGGAACCCGAAACAGTCAAGTACATTGAAATGTTTGAGTACGGAGAGGAAGGCGCAAGCCAGCCTAGTAACTGTAAAATCTGCAAAGTACCCATCAAAATCACCCTGGCGAGCATTTGTGATAATCCACTTGAGAAACTTACTATTTACTTCCCAGACTGTATGTCAACAGTTGAATACAGCGCATCTGGATCTGATGCGATTAAATTGAAACTAGCACCGGAAGCCTTGAAAACTACTAATGTGGAACTGGCTGATGGATTGACTGAGGTACAGGCGGATGTGTATTGTAAGTTGGAGAATCTGATTCCTGAGATTGTGCCTGGCGGCGTGGATATGATAGAATAAATTCCCTTTTTCCTTTTTTTAGCATTAAATAGACTGAATTACCTAGGAGATAATTAGAATGGTAGCAAGTAAAGAATCAATATTAGAAAAAGCAAAAAAACCACAACTAGTATTTATAAAGTCAATGGAAGATGAACTCCCTTTACGCCCGCTCAGTAAAAAAGAGGCCGTCGAAGTTGAGAAGATAGAATCCAAAGCATACGGGAAATTCGAGACAAACGAAAAAGCCAAGACCAAACGAGGAATGAGGCAAAAAAAGAACGCAAATGTTGAATCAGAACTCGAAACCAAAGGTACAATTGACCTTGCTAAAATGACAATAGCAAGTCAGGCAGGAAAAACAATGGCTATCTTCATTAGTATAAACAATGACCACCCCGATGCAGAGAAATGGACTAAAGAAGAAATCGAAGGCATGACTAACGATGATTTCGATGATGTTTTTGAGGCTGTGCGGGAGATTTCAGGTATTGGGATAGAAGAGGACGAGGACGAAGAGGACTTTCAAGACTGAACGCAATTGTACGATACAGGATATACAAAACGGGGTTAATCAACCCCAACTCATCTATTTAGACATCTTAGATGATGTGGTTCCTTTACGTCCAATATCTAAAGTAGAGGCTCAAAAAAACATTAGTGAGGGAGACCCTACAGAACTCATCGCATTATCTCTTAATAATAACCATCCAGATGCAGAGAAATGGACTTCAGAGGATGTAGAACGTTTAACAACACACCTAATTAAAGAGTTACTCTTGGAGATCCAGGATCTGTCTGGTTTTAACATTTCACAATTCAGCATCGACGCCTTGCTTAGGACTGACGAAGCACGTAATATTATATGGCTTGACTACTGTGGGTATCATTTAGCATCATCTCAAGCTGATTTAACAGTACCACAGGATTATTTCATCAATAAAGGGCGGTTGAATCTGTATAATGAAATGAATAAAACCAAATAAAAAAAGAGTTTATTCCAAACTATTAAATTTCTTTAATTCCCGGAGGATCTGTTCATTCTGTTTTATCAAGACTTTCTGCTGATCAATTAATGCCTTAAAACCAGCACCAACCATTTGATCACGACTATTAAAAGACAACAACGTACCGGCACGCATCCACGCAGAACCAGCCTCATGGGCTGAAAGATTAAGCATATCGTCCTCTATACTGCGTTTCAGTTCAGGATCAGGAGTTTGATCATGGAAAAGTAACTTATTTAAACGTTTTTCAGCTTTTTCCAGTTCTTTAACACGTTGTTTTTCAGCCTTTTCTAGTTCTTTTCTCTCCTTTTTCTCTTGTTTTTCCAGCCTAACATCAGAACCATCTTTTTTATCTGTTGCAAGTCTTAAAGCTTCCCTAAAACCAACTTTTTTAAGTTTTGCCCCGCATTCAGGGCAGTACCCTTCATTTCTTTCCTGTTTATTGAATTTACAATCCATATCAGGACACATATAACTCATAAAAACATTCCCTCCTTGTTTCATTAATTAATAAATCCATCTTAATAAAATTTTCTGGAGTTGTTTAAATGGCTATCATGACCATAATCATAAAAGCAATCGACAAAGCATCTGAAGTTGCTGTCAAAGTTGGTAACGCCACTAAAGGGCAAATGGACAAAATAGCCCAGGCAACCGACAGGGCACGGCAAGCAGGGGATCGATTTACTGGTGCTGTTGTTAAAACAGGTCAAAGTGGAATGAGCGCATATGCTCAGCTAAGTAACGCACAGCAAGAGTATATCAACAAAGTCACCAAGGTTTCTGGACTCCTGGATAGGATGGGGTTATCGGGGTCGAAAGCTGGAAATGCTATTTTAAAGGGATTTGACCTTGTAAATAATGGAGTAAACCGAGTTAAGTCAGGTGTGGAAACTCTTAAACAGAAGATTGAAAGCACTACCGTCGGTAGTAAACTGATAACGGGATTTAACACGGTTAAAAATAAAGTAACCGAAGTTGTCCAGAAAATACGGGGCGGATTCGCTCAGGCACTTGACAATGCTAAAAGCAAAGTCGAAAGCCTGCAGAATAGTATGGGCGAACTCGGAATGGCAGTATCATCCGTTTTCGGAGCCTTAGGATTAGGTAGCATATACCAAGCTACTATTGGTTTAGCAATGGCAAGGGAGCAAATGACCTCCCTGATGACTGCGACCATGGGGTCATCTGATGCTGCAAAAGAATTTGTTGGTTACCTGGATCAGATGACCAATAAATCTCTGGTTAGCTTGAATGATCTTGGAAGTGCCATGTCCAAGATTAAAATGAGCACTGGGATGACCAATGACCAGTTAAAACTCATCGCCCCTACAGTCAACGACATAGGTCAAAGAGCTATATTAATGGGTTATGACACTGCCTATGCTCAAGAGTTAATGGTTGCATCCTTCCGTGGTCTTAACGGTGAATTTGATATGCTGAAGACCAACTTCGGTATAACAAGACAAGCCTTGTTAGACGCTGGTTGGTCTGGAGCGGCAGAAGATGTTGAGGGTTATAACGCTGCTCTCCAGAAAGTCCTGGAAAACGGGGGGTCCATGGAGGGAATGCTCCAAACCACACCGGGACAGATAGCTCTACTTAAAAAGGCATTCACCACAGCAGGCCGAGAAATTGGGGAAATATTTATCCCTGCTATTCAGATGGTTTTAGACTTCATGTTAAAGTTAAAGGAAACTAATCCGTGGGTTTTTAAATTAATTATTGTCTTTGGTGCTTTGGCTTCTGCACTTGGATTAGCACTTCCAGTTTTAGGTAGTGTTATTGGTGGTTTTAAATCACTTCTTATTTTCCTTGGTATTCTGCAAAATACCAATAATGCAACTACACTAAGCACAATTAGGCAAACTGTGGCTGAAAAAGCCCGTGCGGTAGCACAAAGGGCTTCAGCGGCGGCTGGATGGATAGCGACCGCAGCACAAAACGCTTATACCTTCGCAACAAGTGGAAATGTAATCGCTACAGTTAGGGCAACAGCGGCGATGATAGCACATAGGGTAGCAACCATTGCAAGTGCTGTTGCTAACAACGCAGCAGCCGGGGCACAGGCATTATTAAATGCTATTATGAGCGCTAATCCCATAATGCTAGTTGTTATAGCTATTATTGCTTTAGTTGCTATATTATGGCATTTATATAACACAAATGAAACCGTCCGTAATGCTATTAATTGGTTATTTGATGGTTTAAAGCAGTTAGGGGCCTGGATTTGGGGCGGGCTTATAGCTGCCTGGAATGCCTTAACAACGGCTTTGGCACCAGTAGGGGCTGCATTACAAAAATTAGGTGGGGCTATTCTTGACAGGTTAATACAGGCCTGGAATGGTTTAATGTCCATCCTTGCACCTGTTGGTGATGCTTTTGGTCAACTCTGGGCTGCTATTTCAGGGGGTGGTGCTGCAGGTGCTAATGATATCTTTAGTCAGCTTTGGAGTATTTTACAGCAGGTTTGGAGTGTTATTGTCCAGCTTGCAGAGATATTTTGGAGCACCTTCGGCCCAGCGATTATGATGGTCGCTGGTATTGTCCAGGACTTCTTTGGAGCTGCTCTGCAAACCGTTTTTGGCATCTTGGGTGCTATTATTGAGTATATAGCTACTTTAATTACTATCCTTGCTGATTTGATAGCGGGTAATATTACTTTTGAGGAGGCGATGGGAAAGGTTTGGGATGCAACCGGCACGTTGGTAATGCAGGTTCTCACTGCTATTATTACTGGTATTGGCCAGTTTGCAATTGAACTGGTACAAAAAGGGGTTACGGCGGCTCAGAACTTCCTTACTGGTATTATCACCTGGTTATCACAGCTACCAGGTAAAGCCTGGGCTTTACTTCTTTTAGTTATTGCTAAGGCTTTAGCTTGGAGAAATCAGATGATAGCCCGGGCGAAAGATGCGGGTACTAACTTTGTAAATAATGTAATCAACTTCCTTAAAACCTTACCAGGTAAAGCTTGGACTTGGTTCTTGAATACTTTGAGTAGGATTGTATCATTTGCAAGTCAAGCTTACAGTCGAGCAACCACAGTTGGAAGTAACATCATAAACGCTATAGCAAGTTACCTTTCCAGTTTACCAGGCCGGATGTATCAGTGGGGAGTTAACGCTATAAACAGCTTTATTAATGCTATAATAAACGCTATACCTGGACTGCGCAGCGCCCTTGACATGGTTGCCAGCTTATTCCCACATTCACCACCAAAAGAAGGACCACTGGCTACGATTACTACAGCAAACATGGAAGCCTATGGTGAATCCCTTGGTGAAGCCTTCGCAGCAGGAATCAATAATACCACTGGAGATATTTTCAGCAACCTAACACCTCCTGGACCTGTTGATATACCTGTCGCTACCTCTCCAGTGGCGGGTGCAGTGGCTGCTATGCCATCACAGAGTGTAACAACTACTATAGGTATGGATACCACTGGCCTTGCAGCGGGTAGTGGTCAGGCTCAAGCGATTGTTGCGGGTACTGTATCTTTTGCGAATGAACAGTACGGTCAGATGCAGCAAAATATTGGTAACACCTGGAACCAAATGGCAACCATCACCCAGACCGGTTTTAGTGGTATTCAAAGTAATATGCAAACCACTCTTAACCAAATTGTAGCGAATAATCAGGCTGGTTATCAAAGGATACAGGGTAACACCGCATCCACACTTACAGCGTTGTTGAATGATAACCGCACCAAATACAACAGTATACAAAAGAATATGAGCAGCACGCTCACCACAATAACGAATGATAACAAATCAAAGTACACGAGTATTCTGAATACCACAAAAAGCACTTTAGGCACTCTTCAATCCAAGACTAATCAGTCTATGGGTGAGGTTAAGAAATCCTGGAATGGAATGCGGACGAGTCTGATAAGCGCTGCTAGTCAGGTACGCAGTCAGACAACTAGTGAGATTAACCGTTTAAGTAGTAATATAGGTACATTCTACCGGAAAATAAGAAACCCTATCCTTTTCCTTGCAGGTCCAATGCCCTACCGGTACCAAAACAAGCCAATGAGCAGTTTACCACGTGGTCGTTTTGCAGGACCTGGACCTGGATCTTCAGGATCTAGTAGTGAAATACGTAAGTTAGATAGTGCTCCAGCTATACCATGCCAGAACCCGTTAGATTGTTATTATGCTGGCTGGGATTACAGTGATCCTTGGTATCGGACGATAATGCAGTACGTGAATAATTATCGCCCGACTTTCGGTGACCTTGGAAATATGGGCCTCACGGTTGGTAGTTTCAAGAATAGCACATTCCCGATAATGGGAAATATGCAGGCATTTGACGCCGTAGCCAGGAAACTAATCGGTGGGACCCGATACTCATTTTACTTTAACAGCCGCGGGTCTCCATACCAAATGGCCCAGTCTGGAGCTTTCAACTGTTGGGATGGAGCTATGATCATGCTTGCCCTCGCCAATGCTTTCGGACTTCCTGGGTATATGGCTCATGGGTACTGGGGGGATGTAGGACATGTATGGGCGGTAATTAATGGTAAAACTTACGATACAACCGCCTATCAGGGTGGGTATGGTTGGTCTTCGCCTAAGGTTCATGCAGGGCCGGCGCCGTCGAGTTTCAGTACAACAACTGCTTCTGGTTTTAACGTTTCTGAGTTGGAAATACATGAAACCTTGGACTTAAACCTTACTTTACAGTTTGAAGACTTACCAGACAGTATTGATGAAGAATCCTTGAAATCATGGCTTATGAGTGTGATCAATGACAGTGAACTTGTCCGGAAACTAGTTAAAGACCGTGGTTTCCAGGACTGGCTTAAAATAGAGATGAAAAAGACTGAGATGAAAGATAAACGATTTGCTGGTTCATAAAAAAAAGGTGATTATATTATGGAATCTTTTACAAACAACCCCACGGAGTGGAGTATAACTGGGAATTTAATCGGAACATTGCTAGGAGAATTAACGGACTTATCAGGTTTCACCGGGAATCATAGTACTGTTAGTGCAGGTACTACTCGCGAGATCGGCGGTAAAAACATTGCTTTTATGAAAGTAGATTACCAGGCCTAAAGGGAGATGAATATCAGTGACAACAGTAACTAAGTACCCCACAATCGTCGTGAACGATTCTAGCCTCGTCGCGGGTGAGGTGAACTGGAGCAGTCTCAATAATATCAAGGCAGCGGATGATACCGACGCACAATGCACCGTCCAGGGTGGAGGAACATTCACTGGTAGCACTAGCGATGATCCTTCCTCTGCCAGTACCTCTGGTTCCGGAGCAAATTGGTTTGATCCCGGGGCGGCGGCGGATGGTAGTATATATTATTATGCTGATGTTTATGCGGGTGGTGGTGAATGGAGCCGATATCTTCAACTACGTGGCATGAGCTTCAGCATACCCACCACCGCGGCGAATGGTGGTGCTAATGAAGTTTACAAGGTGAAAGTTGAGGCGGTATGTAGTGGCCAAGGAAGTGGTAAGACTATGGAGGTCCGCCTGGTAACCACCTCCGGGTCAGTGTGTAGTCCTATCCAGAAAACCATGCCCAGCAGTAAGGCTACTTTGACTTTTGAGTATAGTAATGATGATTGGAGTTTACCCGCTGCTAGGAGTAATAGTACTGGTTTAGGGTTAAACATTCGCTGCAGAACCAATAATACCAATGCTGGTGTTTATTTTGTCCGCGTAACCGTCTATTACAAATCAGGTACTACAACAAGCAATCCCAACGGTATTTACGCTACTGATTTTGACTTTGACCTCAAAGATAACGCTAAAATAAACAATGTACGCGTGGAATGGGAGGAATACCTCCGAAACAACAGTGGGGGAACATCCAATACGCCCCGGATACCTGGGAAAGAAATCATACTATTGAAAGCGAATGATGGTGATCACGTTGCCAAAGAGAGTGTTATTGGAGTTCCTACCAACCGAACCGTCCGCACACTAACATTTACAACGGCGGATATGCCAGATGTCCGACGGTCGAATATTGAGGACCCTAATTTTGGGGTATACTTAAACTTTGGATCAAATCAGAGTGTAAACCCTGGTAAAGTGTACCTTGATTTTCTACGACTCGTAGTGGATTACACTGACCCCACTTACGCGCTAGCAGCGACACTAACATCCGGTAAAATCATAGGTGAACAGGTAACCTATGTATTGACACTGCAGAATACAAATAATTGTCATCAAGGCGTGAATATACCAGTAAGTATTAGCATACCTGCCGGTTTAAGCGTAGCAAGCCAATCTGGTGATGGAACTTACAACACCGGGACGGGTAAATGGAACGCTGTACTTAATAGTCAAAAGAAAGCAACCCTCACCCTGGTATTAAATACAAGCGCATCAGGCAGTAAGACAATCACCGCATCGGTGGATGGTTTCTCTACCACGTTAAGCAAATCCACCACTATACTAGCACCAACCTATACCTTAACAAGCCCACGGGTACGAGAGATTGTCACTGAGACATATAATGTGACCTACACTATCACCGTGGGTGTGAATACTAGTGCGGTATCCTCTGTTGGGGTTAATATTCCCATCCCTGCCGGTGTCCAGTATGTGTCTAGTAGTGGTAATGGATCATATGATAGTGGAACGGGTGTTTGGACGGCTGAATTTATTAATAGAACCGCAACCCTTACCTTCACAGTGAAGGGGATTACCGTGGGTGTAATATCTCAAGTTATTACGTGTGGTGGGGCTAGTTTCACAAAAACCATTGAAGTCCTACCTGCTAATCTAACCGTTCCATACCATACTGAGAAGGATCTGCCAGATGAAATACTCGCATACCTCCAGGATGGAGAAATCTACACAATCAGCTGTTGGGGCATAGTAACCGACACCGCACTTGAATATGTCTATCCCGGAGATAAAAACTTCGCATTCAGCATAATAAATGGTGTAAATGAGTATCTGAGCGATAAACCCACCGCACTAAACACAGTGACACGGATAAGCACTACTTTCATCTATAACGCAGACGCACCCATCAAACTAAGAGAATACGGCCAATGGCTTGAGATAAACCCTCAAAACGCCAGTGTTGAGTTTGGAGGATACGCCATATACCATGAACCACAATTAGAAGATAATCCTAACCTCCTAGCAGGAACAATAAATAGGGAGAATGTGAGTACCGGTTCAGATACTACAGAAGACATAAGTGGAGCGGCTAATTACGGTGGTGCAATTGTAGAATCAAGTACTGAGTGGGCTGGTGAAGGAGAGAGAAGTTGGCATATAACCATGCCCGGCTCAAATATAACAGAAGCAGTATACTTCTTAATGAATTTAGCGGATAAAATCCCCGTTATTGCAGGAGAAAACAGAACAACCCTCCTAAAAATCACAGGCAGCGGAACATTCAAAATACAAATCACCGGCAGAGACACAGTAGGGACAACCACCGCAGACTCAAAGACAGTGACGGTAACCGCGTCAGGAACCCCCCAGTACATCCTTATAGATTATCTGCCCACAAAACCAGAAACGGCATTCTATGATATCGAAATCTGGCAAATAAGCACTCCTAACACTGTAGACATATACATAGACCAAATCAAAGCCTACGAGAAGAATCCATTAGAAAATATAGCCCACCGAATAGACTATGAGCTTCCAGCTATGCTATTCAACAACCCAAACCTTTTATTAGGTGATGGTGATTATGCAGAAACCACGTTAATACCTGGTCGCCAGGATGGTGTGTTATTCCCCGAACTCCTTTTCGGAGGCCTTGAAGAGGACAGTGAAGTCATCATCAAGGGGATTGAAATCAGTGGGGACCTTGAGGTCAGTAATGATATCAGTATAATGGCAACCCTACGCCATGGGGCAGAGAGTGTATCTCAGTCAATACCTGTCACAGCAAGTAGTACAGACTTCAAAATCGGCGGAGAACGTGACAAATGGGGACTAAACAAGATATCGCTCAGTGATTTAACGTTTATTTTATCTCCCATCGCAGTGAGTGTATTTAATGTCATTGTTAGACTACGGAACATAGCAATCACCATCCATTACATGTTCGATGAAACAGGCGGGAACCCTGGCTTCACCGTTGACGGAATACACAGCCGAGAATACAGTATATTCACCAGTCATGAAGAAGACAGGCCAGAAGGATTAAATATTGATTTACAGACGAGCAAACTCGCTATGAGTGATGGTGATAAAGTAGGAGTGATGACCGTCACTGGGAAAGAAATAAGCCTTAAATTCCAGTTGATAGGTGATACAGACAGTGAGATACTGGGAAAAATCAAAGAAGCTACAACATGGCTCACACCCACCAGGGATGGCGGTAAAAAACCAGTTACCAAGGAACTTTGTTTCGATGGTGATGACAGGATCTATGATGTTATACTAGCAGATACTATCAAAGTCGACAAAAGCAAAGGTGCTGTTTGGTACTGCACTGCTAAATTCTTATTACCCTCCGGTACAGCACGGCTACCGAAAGACCCAACCGGTAGTACTGGACGGAATAACGGTATCACACCGATTAAACCGGTTTTAACAGTGCTTTGTGATGGATCAAGTGAAATTTTTATCAGAGAGTTCTACACCGCCCAATACATGAAAATAGAGCACCAATTCATAGCTGGAACAGTCCTAACAATCGACATACAGAACAGGACAATCCTCGACCAGGATGGAACGGACTGGATGAGTAGTGTAAGCTTTGACAGTTACCTCATCACTATACTTGAGAAGAGCAATTATGACTTCAGCGGTAGTACAGGGGTAACAATTCAAAAAGTTGAATTTGAGGAGGCCTACTAAGTATGGCTGATCATTCACTTGAAATACTAGTCCTAACGGGTGATGAGAAATACGCAGGCTTCCTCGACCCGGACGTAACTGATATCACTGAGATAAACAAGTATGGGGGTTTAAGGGAACTGGTAATTGAACATCCCATGGGTGATGATAGTCAAAACTATGAAGAAATACTCATACAAGGTAATAAGATTTGGCGTAATGAGACTGAAGACCAAAAAGCATGTTTATACATCCTCAATGATGATCTCGATAAAGATCAATACACTAACACATTAACCATAACTGCAGAGGAAGTCCTGGTTGAACTCAATGATGCGGGGGTATTGGAAAAAAGCACTACGATTACTCAGGCGGTAAATGGTGCGAATCTCGCGAACTGGTTCGGTGATTACTTCACTATTGGAACAGTGGAAGCCTGTCTTAAAAAATCAGGTATTCTCTGGCAGGGTACGATGAATCGGATGAAGTTACTACGTTTCATCGAAGAGGAAACAGGCAATACATTTGTTACACGCTACGAAAAAGACCCAAACAGCAATATTATCCATCGTTATCTTGACCTACTACAAAACCCTGGAACAGTACACACTATACCACTTGAAGTAGGTGAGAATATTGAAAACATCACCGAAAACACGAATGAAAGCGACACATTCAACGCCGTAGCACCACAAATCAGCGAACAGGAAAGCACCGGCAGCGTTGACATGCCTAAAATCGCGGATGTGATGAGTCAGTACAAATCCCTCGCCGTGAACGTAGGACAAAGTATCCCTATGTATTATGAAAAAGACAGCCAAGGCACTATAGTAAGCACTACATACTGGAATGCACCCTTTAAGAAGGACGCTGGCTCCTGGGAAGTTTACCTAGCCCCCGAACAAATCAACGCAAACTATGATAAAATATACAGGAAAGAAGCCAGTATAACCCATGGACGTAAAGTTGGCATAGTTGAAACAAGCGAAACTGATAAGTATATGATATACAACCTCTGTGCATTGAAACTAATGGATAAAAAAGACGTTGTCATCGGAACAGAGACAAAAATCATCACCATACCGGGACTACCTGGATCTGATGTACCCTATAACGTGGGTGATACGGTCTATATCAGGACACGTACCGGCGGCCTCGTTTCAGCGAGGATTGAGGAAACAAAGAAGAACCCACGTAATCCTGGGCAATCTGATATTAAAATAGGGAATATACTTACCCGGACAACCGCAAGCAGGAGTGACATAAACCGCCCCGCAAGCATAGACAGTTACACGTTAAGCCAGATATTCGGTGAAATCTCGGATGTATCTGAGAGCATCCCTGGAGTGGCGGATGGTAGGATTAATTCGTTATGCCCAGGAATAGCAGACACCCGAATAAATGCTCTTGCACCGGGGATTGTTACTAATAGATTATCAGAATCTGTCCTTTATAATGGTTCGGGAACTGAAAATAAAGCGATTATTTCAGATCTTGATGGGAGTTCTCAGAAAGTCTATAAAGTGCAGGGGAGGTATATTGTTACTGCTGCGACTGGTACTCCGCAGTTATATATCCAATTAAACGGTGATAGTGGTACTAATTATGATAATGAAAGGTTAAGTGTAAGTGAGGGGGTAGTACTGGCCTTGAGTAATAATAATAGTGGTAATATCTCTTTATCAGCTGGGGGTGTTGCTACAAATCCAGTAATGATCCTCTTTGATATTACTGTTCTCAATAATAATGGGGGTATACAGGGAGTTCAAGCCCATGTTACCATTAGAGATTACACAACAGGTTCAGTAAGGATGTGTATAACTACCGGAGTTAGAAAAGTCTCCGAAAACATTAACAGCATCCGTATTGGCGTTTTCGGGGGTATAACAGATTGCAACTACAACTTCAAAGTAACAACACCACCAATACCATGATTATTTTCTTTTTTTGATTTGAAAAATTATTTTTTTTTGTCGGACTGGGTGGGTAAGCCCCCAAGGGGGCTGATGGGTTGAATTATATCTTAAATTCTTGTTTTATCCACTGCGATCCAATTCACAGTAATTGTTGCTGCGGAGGGGTAATACGCGATTAATGAGAAACCTGTACTTGAAATTGAATTGATATTAGAGTAATAGGAGGATTTTAGATATGCCTATAGAGATAAGTGATAAATTTGAGCAAGTATTTTACAACCTGTACGGCTACAGCAAAGCCGTTTGGGGATATAATATAGCTGAAGACAACGTGGATGGTCCGCAGACACAGAAGGTCCGGAAGTCCTTTCAGAAAATCCAGAAAATAGTTGATGATGGTAAAACAGGGCCTCAGACACAAAAACAGATAAAAAAGGTTATACAAGAAGATTTAAACCGTAAAGGGATTAGTAAGCTTGCTTTGGGTGTTAATCTGGCTGTGGATGGTGTTGATGGACCCGTCACAGATAAGGTTATATTGAAATTACAAAGTCTTAAGGGTTTGAAACAGGATAAAATCCTGGGAATCGTTACCTTAACAGCTTTGGCTTATTATAACAGTACAGGAACTAATATTAGTACTACGGGCTGGGCAAGGATTATCTACACTAGAGATTCTCAAGACAAGAACTACACCTGCGGCCCTTCCTCCTTGAAGATGGCACTCTCTGTATACGGCTATAATTATAGTGAATCCACCTTGGAAGGTTTACTCGGCTCACAAGCGAATATAGGAACCAGCAACGAATCAATTGTAAGTGTAGTAAACACCCTGGGGAAAGGACTTAAGGCGTGGAATGAATCCTTCAAATCATGGGAAACACTTCGGGGCTATTTGGTGAAGGGTTGGCCTGTTATCTTACGAGTGAGTAGTTGGCTTACTCCTGGGGGGGAACACTATGTGGTCCTTGTAGGGCTCAATATTGAGAGTGGACAAGTAGAATTAGGTGATCCAAGTCACAGTGGATTTAGAAGTACTACAATTTCTGATTTAAGAGAGAGGATCAGAAAAGTGAATGTCCCCTCAGTCATTGTGATATCAAAATAATGTTCTCACTGTAAGGGCATTATTTTTCTTTATTGATCCAATCCTGGAGGGCTTCAATTGTAGCACTTTTAATATGCCCCCGTTTATATCCAAATTTCTTAGTAGCATATTCCCTGAATTCTTCTAAGAGTTCTTTAGGTACATTAACATTTAAAGATTCTTCTGACATGTTTCTATTTATGAAGTTAAAAACATATAAACTTTTAATTAAACTATTTAACTACATAACTATATATACTATAAAAGATATAAATAACCCCAATAACCAAATAGGGAACTGATAAAATGGGAATTATTTATACAGCAACTGATAGCAAGGGTAAAATTTATGTGGGTGTAACTACTCGAACACTTGAAGAAAGAAAGTTAGAACATAAATCTGATGCTAAAAACAGGGTAAACAATTGTAACTATTTTTATAATGCTATCAGAAAATACGGGTTTGATTCTTTTACTTGGGCCATAGTAGCCGAAACAGAAGATATGGATCTTTTAAATACCTTGGAAATTTTTTATATTGATTTATTTGATTCTACAAACCGTAATAATGGGTATAATTTAAAATCTGGTGGGTTTAATGGACGGCATTCTGAAGAGAGTAAAAGGAAAATGTCAGAGGCACTTAAAGGTAAGAAACATTCTAAGGAACATTGTCGAAAATTAGCTGAAGCTAATAAAAATAGAATATTTTCTAAAGAAACCCGGCGTAAAATATCAGAAGCAAAACGTGGTAAAAAATTTTCTAAAGAGCATCGACAAAAAATCAGTGAATCTCTTAAAGGCATCCCCAAATCTGAGGAAACTAAAAAGAAAATAAGTGAAGCTAATAAAGATGAGAACCATCCTTTTTATGGTAAAAAACGTCCAGATTACTCTAAAAAAATAGCAGGTAAAAATAATCCATGTTATCGTGATGATTTAGACGATGAAGAAATTTGTTATTTATATACTGAAAAAAATTTATCTACACGTAAAATTGCCAAAATGATGAAAAGTAGTAAAGGGACAATTAGTAATCGTTTAAAAGAAAAATGGTGTAAAAATGAAACCAACATGTCAGCGATATTAATCTCCAGACTGGACCGGTAGAGTTAAAGAACACCCCTACATCATTATTATTTTGTATTTTAAAGTAAATAAATGTTTTGGTATGGTGATTTCGGGGTTACGACCACTACTGACCTTTTAAACAAGATACGTCAGGTTAGCGTGGCTTCTGTTATAGTAATATCAAAATAAGATTAATTTTAAATGGAGATTGTCTGGGATGGGTAATGCGCATATTTGCACTGTCTGTAATGGCACGGGGTTCTTACCCATCCGTATCCGTAAGTTCAACCGACTCGCTGACAGCAAATTATACGAAGAAACACGGCCATGCCCCTATTGTACTGATGGGGTGGTGAACGAGGTTTGATATTTAAAAAAAAGTTATTTTAAGGGGGAATAAGTAAGAAAATGGCACTTGAAAGACTATTCAGGGTAGAACACTACCCAAAACTACGCAAACACGGACGAAAACACCGACGCTTACAAATCTACCAGCTAAGCGACGTGCACCTGGGAGCCAAAACACACCTAAACGACGCCTTCCTCGATGTCGTCGACAAAATACGACGAACAAACCATACACGATGGATAGGTCACGGAGACCTCATCGAAAACAACACACGAACCAGCGTTGGTGAAGGGGTGTATGAACAGGAATCCCCACCTAACGACCAATTATTAGAATTGATTGATATTTTACGGCCTATACGACGGAAATGTGTTGGATTGTCGAGGGGTAATCATGAAGCACGTACTTCAAAGAGCGAGGGTGTGGATGTGGTGGATATGCTCTGCAAACACCTAGAAATACCTAGATTACTCAGTCATAGTCTTCATACTTTCCATTTACCCACAGGGCAGAGTTACACTCTTTTAGTAACCCATGGACGAAGCGGTGCCTCCACAATTGGGGGAAAGATAAACGCTGTTGAGAAGCTCGCTGCAATCTATGAGGCGGACGGGTATATGTACGGCCACGTGCACGGCCTCTTAAAGTGGGATAATATTATCCACGGCCCCGATGGTGACAAACTACGACGCTTCGCCATTAATGGAAGTTTTATGGCATACATAGACAGTTATGCTCAGGAATCAGAGTATAAACCTGGTATTCCTGGTTATATGGTTTGTCTGATTGGTGAGGATGGATTAGAGTTCGTTGAGAACCGTATCGGTTGGCCTATGAGCCGGCCGGTGAAAATGGGGGGTATGAAACCGTGAAATCTGCTTTAAATCAACTATTGAAAATTATTGATATACCTGACGATTATACAATATTAATTGAAAATAAACGTTGTAAACTCCCTACAGCATCAGTGTATCCAAATCAGAAGTTGATAAGGATAGAAGCTAACAAACCGTCCTTGATACGGTATGCGTTGGCAGAGTTGATATTGCATGAGGTTGCAGAAGACGAATTTTACAGTATTAGTCCTAATAGTCTTGATAGTCATAGCAGTAGTGAATTTCATGCTCTAGAGCGTCGTTGGAGACGTCGTTTAGAAAGAGCGATATATGATGAGCATTATGATGCAGAGGATGAGGAGATTGATCAGATTGAGCAACTTGGTGGTTTAACTGATTAGGTTCCCGATTAGGTTCCCGATTAACGATTCAACCATAAGTGAGGATCCGAATTTTCGGGTCCTCATTTTTTTTTCAAAAAATTCCTGGATGGGAACAGGTAAGAATCGATAAGAAGTTTAGGTAAAACTAAAAAATATCAGTGGAAAACAGAATAATTAATTTTATTACCGCCATGGGAAACTGAATTTAACGCTTTACATGAAACAAGAGCTGCCATACAGAAACATGCACTGTTAGCAGACATCGTGACCATCAGCCACTACCATCACGACCACTTCACACCTTTCAGCTTGGGAAGATTTCTAGATTCAAGCCCCAAATATGCTGAAGATATCTATCAGGATAAGAAGCTGTTCTTAAAAAATCCGGAAAAAAATATAAATAAGAACCAAATGACCAGGGCCAGGAATTTATTGAAAAATTTAAAGGATTTAAATTCGGATATAACATACAGTGACGGTAACTCCTTCCAAGAAGGAAATACAGAAATTAGATTTTCAAACGCCCTACCCCACGGCTCAAAGGGAAATAAACTGGGCTTTCTTGTGACAATAACCATTCGATATAAAAATGAAACTGTGATGCATGCTTCTGATGTACAAGGACCGATTTATAATGGGAATAAAAATTATATCCTGAAAGAAAGCCCGGATATATTGATTTTAAGTGGCCCACCACTTTATCTTTTGGGATTCGCCTTATCCAAGAAGGATATTGACCAGGCAAAAATCAACTTGACCCATCTCTGCAGGGAAATACCAAAGGTGGTGGTGGACCATCACCTTCTGAGAGACCTTCACTGTTTTGAGTTTATAAAATCAGTACAGGATGAAACTGAAAATAAATTAATGGTAGCATCCGAACTTGTGGGTAAAGAACCTAATCTCCTGGAAGCCCGACGTAAGGAGTTTTATCTGGAGAAATAAGGAAATTGATTAGAATTAGAAAAAGTTTTTACCAGAAATATTCACATACAATCCAATTCCTTAATAAAGGGCTTTATATCCAGTAGAGGTGACCCATCAATGGCATCTAACCATTTCACAAATAAGCTGTTATTTTCAATTTTCTGTACCTTAACCAAGCAAAGTGCAATGGGATTTGGTCGCGCAGGAGATCTGATAGAGAATACTCCCTTCTCCCCTAACTCACCGGGAGGGGTTACTTTAAGCTTATCTCTTTCTGCCTTGTCCTGCCAGTAGAAAACATACAAATATTCATGTCTTTTTATTGAATCCAATCCATCTGAATATTCATCAAAAACCATTAATTCACTTATCTCCGGGGAATATCGACCCTGACGAGGCGCATCAGTTCTAAGTTTATATGGGGATTTAATAATTCCGATCTGATTAAGCAACAAAATATGAACTCCAATTTTATCTGCTTAAAAGTTATTTGCTAAAGGGTTATCTGTTAATGTGTCTCAAATGTCTGCTAAAGGTTATCTATTAAATGTCATTCACGGGAAGGGTTTTTATAAACTCCTGCACTTCAGATTTATAGCTCCCATCATTAATTTTCTTACCTCTCACACCAAGAGTTGCCACTGGAGATTTTCCACTGATTTCATTCATATCGTTAAAGGGTCCAGCGAAGTCATTACTGCCTGCTGTGCAGAAAAAGGCTAATTCTTTGAATTTCGCCTGGTTTTGATGTATATAAGTCCTGACCGGAGAAGATACATGACCTGCCCAGTTAGGCGTTCCTATCACTATAAGATCATACTCTGCAGGATCATTAACAGCTCTTTCTAAAACAGTTAGTGACTTTTTCATGGCATCACTACCAGAGCGTAACCAACCCAGAATACCAGATCGTTTTTTTGTGTCGATAATCTCCTCTAAATCACATTTGAGTGCATCTGCCAGTTCTCGGGCAATTTTTGCTGTCTGCCCACTTCTTGAATAGTATACAATTAAAGATCTCATAGATTTAATCTGTGCAACTATTAAATGAATTTATCTAAAAAAAAGAAATAATTATTTATCCTCATCCCAAGCATCCATCACTTTTTTAATGGCCTTTGTATGTTTCTTGGAGCCCACTTTGTTCACAATCCGGGATATCTCCTTCATCCTGAGGTTGTAGAGTTTCTCTGTCTCCCCGCTTATCATATCTTTACGGGTGAGATAAACCAGTGCTTCTATAACACCATAAATTGCCCGATTCAAAGGTTCTGCACACTCATTATCTACAACGATTTCCTCTACGCCGGCCTTTATTATGTAACTTTTATCAATTCCGAACTGGTCTTCCCTCTCAATATACTTAAGATCATTGACTTTGGCCAGGAAATATGCATCTGCATTTTTAACAGCATAATTATCTTTAAATTCTAGGAAATATTCTTCTGAAAGATTATCCAGTGTAGAATCAACAAAAACTAGTGGATCTTTAAGTACATTAACAACAAATGCCCTATTGTTCTTAATATTTTTAATTGTTCGAGATCCTTCATGTAAATAAACCACTATTTCACCTTTATCTTTACATATAACCCCCATAGGCGCTGCATTGGGCGTTTTATCTGGATTTATAGTGGTTATAATAGTTTCATAAAGCATTCCTTTCTTCATGCCAATTGAGTGGAGATCCTGCATGTGTTAACCTCATTGTACTTATTTTATTTGATTACTTAAAAATATTAAAAAATAGTTAACCTTTTTAATAGCGGGAGGGCCCCTTTAAAAACAGATAGATGATATATGCTATTATAAGGATAATTATTACGGGTAATAGCCATATAAATACATTAAATACGATTACCGCGAGTATTATGGCCACTATTATAAATAAAATATCTCTTAATTCCATATCACTATATTTATGGTTTTAAAGATATAAATTTTTCCAGAAAACCAATTGATAATTTTATTATTAATTAAATCCTAGTAAATTAATGAGAGAATCTACAATGAAAATATTGGTCATCAACAATCATGGACAGTACAATCACCGAATTAATCGGAGTCTTGGTTACCTGAAATACCCGGCGGAGATTATACCTAATACAACCTCCATAGAAGAGGTGATTGAAAAGAATCCTTTAGGAATCATACTGGGTGGAGGTCCCAGCATAGAAAAAGCAGGCAATACGCCCAAATACATTAAAGAGTTGGATATTCCCATTTTAGGAATTTGTCTTGGCCATCAGCTCATAGCCCAGGCATATGGAGGGGAAATTGGAAGTGCAGGTATAGAAAGCTACGCCAAATACACAATCAATATCCTTGATGAAAACGATATATTCCAGGGAATAGGGGAAACCATGGATGTATGGACCTCACATAAAGATGATGTTAAAACTTTACCTCCTGATTTTAAATTACTGGCAACATCATCCGCATGTAATATAGAGGCCATGAAACACAAGGACAAACCAATCTATGGTATCCAGTTCCACCCCGAAGTGCACCACACTGAAAAAGGGCATCTTATATTTGAAAACTTCCACAGGGTTTGTAAGGAATTCAAGAAATAATATCATAGAAAAAAAGTATAATAATAAACAAGGGTGTATATATATGTTAAATCCATCTGATTTTATAAATGAATCCATTAAAGATATGAAAAATACCATAGGAGATAAAAAAGCCATAATTGCATTATCAGGCGGTATAGACAGTTCAGTTTCATCAGTACTAGCTTCAAATGCCATAGGAGATAATTTGATAGCTGTTTTTGTAGACCATGGCCTGATACGGGAAGGAGAAGCTGAATATGTTGAGGATACCTTCAAGGACAGGCTTAATTTTATATCCGTTGATGCCAGCGAAGAATTTTTAGATAAACTGGAGGATGTCATTGATCCTGAAGAGAAACGAAAAATCATCGGAGAAGTGTTCATCAACGTTTTTGAAAGAGTAGCTGAAGATGTGAGTGCTGAGTATCTGGTGCAGGGAACCATAGCCCCGGACTGGATTGAAACTCAGGGAAACATCAAATCCCACCATAACTTAGCTCTGCCCCATGGACTTGTACTTAAGATTGTGGAGCCCATTAGAGACCTTTACAAGGATGAAGTAAGGATAGTGGGATCTGAGCTTGGCCTTCCTGCCGAAATAATAAACAGACAGCCATTCCCGGGCCCTGGACTGGCCGTGCGTATTGTAGGCCCAATAACCCGGGAAAAAATTGAAATATGCCGGAAAGCCAACGCAATCGTTGAAGACGAGGTAAAAAGGGAAGGTATAGAAGATAGTCTATGGCAGTACTTTGCAGTTTTAACCGATACCATGGCCACGGGAGTTAAAGGAGATATGAGGGACTATGGATATTTAGTGGTACTAAGAATGGTGGAATCTCTAGATGCCATGACAGCCCAGGTACCTGAATTACCATGGCATATGATCAGGAAAATTTCCCAGCGTATCACTGCAGAGATACCTGAAGTTACCCATGTGTCGCTTTCTGTGAGTGATAAACCCCCCAGCACTATTGAGTTTGCTTAATTATTTTTTTAATTTTAATTTATTTTTTTAGGTATGGGGTTATTTTAGAAACCGGTATTAGTGAAAACGAGATTAAACTTAAATAATTCAGAATCAAAGAAATATTTTTCATTTATGATGAATAAACCATATTTATATTAATTTTAAAGTCCATAATTTATATTATGTCTTATGAAGATAGAAAAATTCCAATCTACTTTGCAAAAACCGGGGAAATTAAACTAGTGGATAGGATAGAAAAGACAGATGAAGAGTGGATGAAAGAACTCAGTCCAGAATCTTATGATGTAGCCAGAAAACAAGGGACTGAACTACCATTCACTGGTAAATACCATGACTGTCATGAAAATGGAATATACCAGTGTGTATGTTGTCATACTGACTTATTTGACTCCAATACCAAGTTTGAATCAGGCACTGGATGGCCCAGTTTCTGGGAACCCATTGCAAAAGAAAACGTAGTCACTGCTGTTGATAACAGCCATTTCATGGTTAGGACCGAGGCCTTATGCGCCCGCTGCGGCGCCCATCTGGGCCATGTCTTTGATGATGGTCCCCCACCTACCGGGAAAAGGTATTGCATGAACTCAGCATCACTACATTTAGATAAAAGATAAAGGACACTTCAAAATCTCTTTTATTTAGTTTCAATTATTTAAGTAGGTTTAAAAAAAGAAAAAAATTGAATAAATCTTCACCTAAATTGGTAACACTTTAATTAAAGAGAGTAACTGTAAAAATAGCATCACTAACTTTACATTTCATCTGCTCTCATCAACTTTTTATTTAATAAAAATATATAGTAATTAATATGATAAAAGGAAAGGCAGCCTACCTGAAGAGACTGACATCCAAGATACAAATACCAAGTATAGATGTTGGCCGGGAACTGGATGGTAGCACACCTCCATCTGTTTTTATTGGAAGCTGGAACTACCCTAAAGTATTCGCTGGCCCTATGATAACCCCAATACAGGGTGACACCTCAATAATGGACACACCTGAGTCCTGGATACAAACTGATAAAACACAGGAAGATATCATCGGCTACCGGCTTAACCTTGTACGGGGAAAACTAACCAACAAAGTAACTGATCTGGAGAATCCTTTTGTTGAAAAGTTACAAGAAATATCACTGGCCTCTGCCTCCATAAACAGCGAAGCAGAATTCGGTAGTAAACCACGTGGCCGAACATTTAATGAAGAACATGCTCCCCATGGCCCAAGTGCCCTCCTGGAAAAATTTGATATAGAAACTGTCAAGTGGGACCGTGAACTGGAGAAAGCTTACTATGATAGCGATTTAAAGGCAGCAGACGCAGTAATGCACCTTCACAGTAAGGAAGTACCATTTTCCAGTATTCAGAAAGCCTTCTCTGTGGGAACCATGGGATTGGGTAAAAACCGGAAGATGGTGCCGACCAGATGGTCTATTACTGCATGCGATAGTACCATAGGAGACCAATTACTTCGGCAAATTAGAACATACGACGCCATTGAAACTCATCGGGTTTATGAATACAGCAGCCTCAACAATTACTATGCAATTCTTTTATTACCAATGGAATGGCAGTTTGAGTGGATGGAAGCATTCCTCCATGTACTGCGAAGGGAAGAAATTATATTCTCTGACTATGAAAACAATACAGGTAAACGAGGATACTCCCGAGTGGGTGGCTGTTATTATACATCAAAGATGGCAGTTCTTGAAGAACTTGTTAGGGAAAAAAAACAGGCAGCTGCAATTATCTTAAGGGAAGCCTACCAGGGTTATATACCTCTGGGAGTATTCAACGTCAGGGAAAATATTAGAAGTGCCATGAACCAACCATATAAAGAATTTGAGGATATGAAAACTGCTTTAGCATATATAGGTAGTAATCTAAAATTACCACTTGATAAATTCGTTAAAACCAGTGATCTGTTGAAGGAGTTATTGCAGTCCAGACAGACAACTCTGGATAGCTTTTTTAGTGTCTAATTATTCTTTTTAGAATACCTTTGTTATAAATAAATGTTTATTTCCCTGTTGGAGAGTGAACTGTTGGATCTTTACTTCAAAAAACCTTCAAAGGAAGCCAGAGAGGCTATGTGCCAAGCAGTTAATGATATTTCATCAAGAAATCAGTTGATTAAATCTACTGAAAAGGACGTATGTAATTTAACCGGCCATAAATACTCAAAAATCATGAACAGTGGTAATTCAGCTATTTTTACAGTTATGAACAATTTTCAGGAGAAAATTATGGTCCCTGACCAGGGTGGATGGTCTGGTTTTATTAAAATAGCTGAATTCTTGGGTCTTGAACTAATTTATCTGCCCACAGATAATGGGTTAATTGATCCCAAGCAACTAATTGACATCCTTATTAAAAAAAAACCTGAAGCCTTTTTTTTAACCAGTTTTGCCGGATATACTGCTGAACAGCCCATAAAAGAAATCTATGAAGTATGTGATGAAGAGGGAGTTGTACTGATTGAAGATGCATCTGGAGCATTAGGTGATGAAACGGGTAGGCTGGCCAATGGAAAACATTCCCATATAATTGTGGCCTCAACAGGCTCCCCTAAGATAGTGAACGTGGGAAACGGAGGTTTAATATCTTCCAACCTAGAAGAAATGTTGGAAACATCCTTAAAGTTCTTACAAGCAGATCATGTTACATGTGCTGGCATATCCCAGGAAATAAAGCATGCCCCCTCCACATTATCAAAAGCTATTTCTTCATCCTCATATTTGAAGGACGAATTGGAAAATGTGTTCCATAAATATAATAGAGGTATTAACGTTATCTGCAAAGCAGATAACCCCAATAAACTTGCAAAGGAATTAAGGACAGTCATAAAAGTACATAATGGAGGTATGATCTCTAAATGTCCCCGATATGATAGGATATTGGAGAATGCGGTTGCATTAGAGATTAAAAACCTAGATATATGTTGTTTAACATCGGAAAATCTGGATGGAATAATTGAAATAGCAAAGAGTGCAATGAAAGTTTAATTATGTGTCTAAAACTAGTAAAGATGTTCTCTCAATCAGAACCCTGCTAATGCCGCCGGAATTTTCTATTTCTTCATCAGAAATCTGGTAAAGATCATTTAAATGGGATATATCTGGTTTTAAAATGGTATCATCTGTTTTACCTAGTAATAATTCCAGTTCTTTATCCACTCCAGAATCACAATCTATAATAACTGCGCAGATATTGTTTAAACCCTTTTTTAATCCTAATATTTCCAATGCCTTTGATATCTGTCTCTGGGCAGATGCTCGTACACAGATCTCGAGGCCTAGATCATTTGCTATATTTTGTTTTCTTTCAAATGCCTTAATCGCTTGCTCTGTTGCATGAAGGATGTGTTCTTTCCCTGCTATTCCATCTGCGTTTAAAAGCTGTATAACACAGGAATTGCTAGTTGTATCATTTATTTTTCCTATTAAATCTGGGATGTCCTCTACAACCTTGGAAAATCCTAATACCCGAATTTTATGTTCCATTTAAAACCTCAAAAAAAATAAAAAATAATAGATCTATAAGTCGCCTTCTCTTATGTTTTTGACATGTTCAGTGCTTAATATCTTGTTTATTCCACTTAAATATGCTTCTACACTTGCCATTATAATGTCCGGTTGCGTACTTCTGGCGGTTACTATTTCACCGTTGTGTTTAAGTTTAACCACCACATCAATCAGTGCATCTGCACCGCCTGTGATGGCATCTACATGGTATTCTTCGAGCTCTATATCTGCATAATCCTTTATACTCTTTTTAACTGCAACAATTGCTGCATCGACAGGTCCTATACCTATACCCGCCTCGAGTACTTCCTTATCTTCTATAAGAAGTCTTAAAGATGCTGTGGGTGTCACTTTACTTCCTGATACTACGGTGAGTTCCTCCAGTTCAACCACTTTCTCACCCATTACACCTAAAACATCTTCGGTGATCGCTTGCAAGTCTACATCAGTAACGCATTTTCCTTTATCACCAAGAGATTTTATACGAGTGAATATCTGCTTGAATTGATCATCATCTATTCTTAATCCCATTTCCTGGATACGTTTCTTGATGATATGGGAGCCTACGTGTTTTCCCATCACAAATCTCCGCTTATGTCCCACTAGTTCAGGGGTTATTGGTTCATATGTCTCAGCCTTCTTTATCACACCATCAGCATGTATACCTGATTCATGTGCAAATGCGTTTTCTCCCACAATCGCCTTGTTGGGTTGTAAAAATAAACCTGTAACTCTGGATACAGTTCTGGAGACATCGTATAACATTTCAGTATTTATATCTGTTTTTATATTATAAAGAGAGTGTAGAGCAACTATAGTTTCTTCTAATGAGGCATTTCCAGCTCTTTCACCTATTCCATTTACTGTTACGTGTGCCTGGTTTGCCCCAGCTCTTATCGCACTCAGCGTGTTTGCAACTGCAAGCCCAAAGTCGTTGTGACAATGCACGCTTAAGGGTTTGTCCAGTTCTCCCAGTTTCTTGTAAAATTCGTAGGATTTTTCAGGGGTTAACATGCCTACAGTATCACAGGCACATATTCTGTCTGCCCCGGCATCAATTCCTTCCCTGAATAGTTGGATGAGGAAATCTAAGTCACTTCGGGTTGCATCTTCTGCGGATAATTCCACAATTAAGCCCTGATCTACGGCATATTCTGTGGTGTTGATGGCCAGTTCTTTAACTTCTTCTCTGGTTTTACGTAATTTATGGTGTATATGTAGGTCTGATGTGGGTACAACAAGGTTTACACTATTTACCTCGCATTCCAGGGCAGAATCTACATCAGATTTAACTGCCCGAGCAAAACTACATATTTCTGCAGATAAATCTTCTCCCACAATCTTCTTTATTCCCTCTCTTTCACCTTCTGACGTTATGGCTGATCCTGCTTCAATGACATTTACACCCAATTCATCGAGTTTAATTGCTATTCTCAATTTCTCATCTGGAATAAGAGATACTCCGGGTGTTTGTTCACCATCTCTAAGTGTTGTGTCGAATATTTTAACGTCCAAGGGAATCACTTCCATTTTATTAATTATAAGTTAATTTCAATCCTTCATCAATACAGATATTACTCTGGTTAAACTTTTGTGCATTCTTATATGATGTTGTTCTATTATTTTAAATGTTGTTCCTTCTACAAACTCATTGATATCCATGTAATGGGGTGTTGCCATGCATATCCTTCCATCATCCTTAATTAAGTTTTCTAATGATACAATCGCCTGTTTGCAGAGCCTATGGCTTTCCTCACCCTTTGTTGAAGCAGATATGCCATATGGGGGGTCGGTGACAATAGCATCTACCTTATAGGGGAGCTCTAATTTTCTCACATCCTCCCTGAATACTTCGTAGTCATGAATGTTGCAGTATTTAAGGTTTTCAATAGTTCCTTTAACCATCTTCGGGTCTACATCTGTACCCACCACCTTTGCACCAATGATACCTGCCTCCAATAAGATACCTCCTGTGCCGCAGAAGGGATCGAGCAGCTTTTCCCCTCTCTTTACCCCGGTCAGGTTAACCATACACCGGGCCAACTTGGGGCTCATGGATCCAGGATAAAAAAAGGGCCTTTTATGTGGTTTCAAATTAAAAAAATGTTTTTTAGGGATTTTAACTAATCTCAATCCTAAAAAGGCTTTATCATCAAATATAATTGTTCTTATAAATATCCCAGGATCTTCAAGGTTTACTTTAAACTTACCCCCAGTTTTATCCTTGATAACTCCTCCAATAGCCTTTTCAAGTTTTAATGTGTTAACCTCATATTTTTCCTTATTTTTAACTCTAACCATGTATTCATCGGTTATTAAATTATTCCAGGGATATTCATTAACCCTGTTGAGAAGTTCATCAGTATCTGTTGTTATGAGTATCTGGAAAGCTTCATTGGTCATGGATAATCTACTTAATGAGGATTTAAAATCTTCTAAAGAGTTTTGTAAATTATCTCCAGGGATATCTATAATCAAAAACCCATTATATTTACGTTTAAATTTATATTGAATATCTTCCGCCTTTAAGACAGCTTTGAGTTCTGCTTCTGGAAGTGTTTCATGTTCAAGAGATAATATAAATGCAATTTCCATAATGGTTACTCCACAAATAAGTAAACAGTTAATAATTATGTATTTTACTAATTAAAAGTAAGGTCATCTAGGATAATTATAATTGTACTTCAAAAAACTTAAAATTACTTCTTCATTAATAACTTATTGAAAAAATAAAACCTTCTCGTGCTTTAAAAACTAGTTAAACTTTGTATATGAAGATAATATATTCAATCATTGATTTTTTTTCATAAAGTTCTCTTAGCAGAATTTACATACATGTGAATCGGTGCTTATATGTTAATCTAATTCTTTCTTTAAACTGTAGCTGAATATCTATATCAATCTAGTCAAGTTCAGTAGCCCAATACTTAAAAAACTAAAAATTCCTCATATAAGATGAGAGGATTTTTGATGATTTTTGGTTTGTGAGGAATAGAATGAATACTATACAGCGAATTTTTAAGAACACCGGAGTTCTTTTTATTGCTCAGATAATAAATTATTCTCTGGCTTTTTTTTACACCATTTATCTGGCTCGTTATCTGGGAGTGGAAGAATTTGGAGTTTTATCTTTTGGATTATCTTTTACCCTGCTTATGGGTGTAATTGCCGATTTAGGTCTTTCTATACTGACTGTGAGAGAAATTGCAAGGGACAAAACTATCTCACAGCATTATACTGGAAATATTATCGTACTTAAATTGATTTTATGCGCGGTTACATTGGCTTTTATCATATTATTTATTAATATTCTAAACTATCCAACACAAACCATTTATGTGGTTTATATCCTGGGCTTTTGGATGGTGTTTACATCTTTTACTCAGCTATTCTTCTCAGTATTTCAAGCATATGAAAAAATGGAGTATCAAGGTGTTGGTATTATTTTACCTGGTATCATACTCCTATTCGGTGTATTTTACGGAATATCCAACAATTTTAGCATACTATGGTTTGCCTTAATCTATTTAATAAGTAGTTTGATAGGCTTGATCAGTGTTTTAATAATTTATCTTGTCAAATTTCCAATGCCTCAACTGGGAATTAACTGGGATTTTTGGAAATCAAAGATGCTCATAGCTTTACCATTATCTATAGCTTCAATTTTCTCTACAATTGCATTTAGGGTCGATACTGTATTACTTTCTTTATTACAGGGTGATGCAGCAGTAGGATGGTACAGTGCCTCATATAAGATAATTGAGATACTACTTTTTATCCCCATCGTCTATAATACTGCAATATTTCCAGTGCTTTCAAAATTTTACGTTTCTTCCCATGAATCTATTAAGCTAGTTTATGCCAAATCCATAAAATATCTAATTATACTGGGTTTGCCCCTAGCTGCAGGAATCACCATTCTTTCCAATGATATAATTCTAATCCTTTATCAATCTGAATTTGCCCCATCTGTTATAACACTACAAATCTTAATCTGGACAATTCCCCTAATACTTCTAACCATGATTTTCAGTTATTTCCTAATATCTATGAATAAACAGGTGTTAATTATTCGACTGACTTTTATTTATATGATTTTTAACATAGCTGTCAATTTAGTGGTAATTCCCCAATTCAGTTATATAGGTGCTTCAGTTGTAACTGTATTATCAGAATTGTTGAACTTTATTATGCTTTATTATTATCTTTCCAAGTTCATTTGTAAAGTTCCCATTGCAAAATATGTATGGAAACCAGTACTAGCAACAGGTATCATGACAGTATTCATGAGTGTGGTAAATATAAACATATTTATTCTGGTTTTAATATCGGCAATTTTATATCTAGGTCTTTTAATCCTATTTAAAACATTCTCTGAAGGTGATGTTTATTTAATTAAGAAGTTGGTTGCCAGATAGTTGATTTAAAGCTGTTTAAAATGAGGTTGGTTAATAATATTCTATTAATAAATAAGTGTTGATATGAAAAAAGATAATCAAAGTGATGCATTGTAACTAGAATGAGTTTTATGCGGGAATATCTTAGAAAAACCAATAATATAGCATTGAATAGCCCTTTATCCCTATTTAGATCTGGTTGCTGTTTTGGTTACTTTTAATGTAAATTTAATAATTACTACGAGTTATATGGAGCCAAGAGAAGATAATTCAAACTAAATAGGTATGGAACTAGAAAAAATAGTACATAACGCTGTGGCCCAGATAAATGCATGAACAAAATCAATTTTTTATTTAAGTTAATTTTATGGGGATGTTTTTAATGATCAACATCATAAAATTTAATGGCAAAATCACAGGATAGATCAGGTTATATTTGTTTAACATGTCATTCTGGGCGCCCATCATAACTGGAATTATACAAGTTTTATAGAAAATATTCCTTAAAGCTTGATAGGATAGATGTTCTCCATATTTATTGAAAATATAACGACAGAGTAAAAATGAATCTTTATACCATCCTTCAATATCTTTTATCTTAAATGAACAATTTTCTCCATGTATTCTATATTTTGACAGCGTTTCTTCCATATAATGAAATTTATGATTATGGGCTAAATCTAAATAAAACATGGTATCGTTCAAGTATTTTAGGTTCTCATTAAGCTGTATATCCTTTAAATTATCCCTTTTCATCATTATGCCAGAACCAGAAATCCAGGAATTTACGATTTGATCAAAAACATAGCCATTGGATGTGGCATTTTTATATTTTTCGCTGCTTTTTTCACCGGTAAATTCAGAAGCATCATCTATTATTGCCGAGTTACACCAAACTATAAGATTTTCATCTTCTTCCAGTATCTTAAGTTGTTTTTCCAATTTATCCTCCATCCATAAATCATCTGAGGCAATAAATGCGATAAATTTCCCATTACAATTTCTTAAACCATCATTTATAGTTTTTGCAATGCCTAAATTCTTTTGATGGAACATTTTCCTGATTCTTTCATCCTTATCAGCCAATTCACTAATGATCAAAGGGGATCTATCCATGGAATTATCATCAATTATGATCAATTCCAAATCTTTAAAAGATTGATTTAAAACACTTTCAATTGCATCAGAAATAAATTTTTCATGGTTATATGAGGTCATTACCACGCTAACCAAGGGCATCTTCCATCATCTCACAGATATAAATAACTTCATCATCATCTAGAAAGGGATTCATAGGTAATGATAATATTTCATTACAGACTTTCTCAGTCACTGGTAACTTAACATCAAAATTTTCATATGCCTTTTGATTGTGAACCGGAATCGGATAATGTATTTGGGTCTGAACTCCTTTTTTTAATAGCTCCTCTTTTAATCTGTCTCTGTTTTTGCATCTGATAACATACAGATGAAAGACATGCTTAGAATCTTCCATTTCTACAGGTAAAACTAAATCTAAATCATTAAGATGATCATCATATATTTTAGCGATCTTTCTACGCTTATTATTCCAATAATCCAGATGTTTTAATTTAACTCTGAGAACAGATGCTTGTAATTCGTCTAATCTGCTGTTAAAACCTTGAAAATCATGATAATATTTCTGGGTTTGACCATAGTTTCTAAACTGACGTAGAAATTCTGCTAATTCCGAATCATCGGTAACAACCATTCCCCCATCACCATAAGCACCTAGATTTTTCGTTGGATAGAAACTAAAACATCCTAAATCCCCAAAATTACCAACCTTAACTCCGTTGTACTCAGCTGCGTGAGCCTGACAGGCGTCCTCAATTATAAAAAGATCATGTTTTTTGGCTATTTCTCCTATTGAATCCATATCTGCAGGATGACCATAAAGATGAACTGGTAAAATTGCCCTGGTGTTTTCTGTAATTTTTTCTTCTATATGGGATGAATCCATACAATATGTATTTTTATCAATATCAACGAAAACAGGTTTTGCATCATTTCTAATAATTGCATCTACACTTGATATATAAGTGTGAGAAACTGTGATAACTTCATCTCCCGATCCAATTCCTAAAGATCTTATTGCCAGAAATAATGCATCTGAACCAGAATTAACTCCAACTGCATATTTATTATCCATATAATCGGAAAATTCTTTTTCAAAATTTCTAACTTCATCTCCTAAAACAAAAAAGCCATTTTCCAGTATAGAATGGATTTTCGGATCTAATTCTTTCCCTATAGATCTATATTCCGCTTTTAAATTGATGAATGGGATCATAATAACCATCTATGATTAGGTTCAAATTTCCAATTTATAAAAATCATGAACAACAGCATGTGCTCCAAATTGGGATTTGTAATGTATTAAACCTTTATTTAAATACAAGCCATTTTTTTCATTGGATATTCCAAAATCGAAGTATTTTTTGTCTTTGTAATAGCCACCAATTAGATAGTCAAAAATTAAATCGTTACAATTCAAATTTAATCCTTCATCTGTAGAGGCTTGGTATTGGCCATGGGCAATATTTTCACCTTCAAAGATGATAACCCCACCATAAATTTCTCCATCTTTTTCTGCTGTGAATAACTTTATATTATCTGGAAATTTAGAGGCCAATAATTTGATTTCATTACCAGTATGGGTGGGTTTTATCCTATATTTTTCATCTAATCTTTTCTCTTCAATTTGCATGAATTTCTCATAATCCTGGCTTTTCTGGATTTTAAATCCAATTTCTTTGCTTTTTCGGATTTTACGTTTCATATTTCTGCTGTATGGTAATTTTTCTTCCATATATATGGCTGATGTAACATCTCTTCTGATCAATTTCGCTCTGTTTAAAAATAGGGCGTAAAGATCTTCTTCAGCAGGTACGGTATGATATATATGGGGTATTGGCTTGTATACCAGTTCTTTAACCCCTTGAAGTTTGAGGTATTCCTTCAATTTCTGGAATATTCCCAACATTATCTGTGTTTCCATCTTTTTGTGGGAAATTATTCCGCCGAAGGTTAATCCACCATGACTTGTAACCTTATGGCTTTCTATATTTGCGGGGATTACCGCCATCAATTTATTTCCTTTAAAAAACATCAAAGAAAAGTCACAAAAACGATCAGAATGATATTCCATAAAATCTCGATTAAAAAGGAAATATCCATTTTTAGAATGGGTTATAAAATTATCCCAAACATTTTTATCCTGAGGTTCATATTTTTTGACGGTTAACATTTTATTCACATCGGTATGGACAACTAGGTTATCAGTTTCAGATTAATTCCAAATCCGGATCAATAGAGTCTCCAATGGAATGATCATCATAGGATTTGATTATTTTTCGGTTACCCTCTTCACTTTCTAATAAATATTGGAAGTATGGTACTTCTTCATGATTTTCTGAAGGAACAAAGACCTCTGTATATCCAATTATCTTATATTTCATATCAAGTACTTCAACCACATCCCCATCACATAATATACATTTTTTAACAGGATAATTCCACCATTTATTAAATCTTATGCAGTGATATTCCATCTAAACTTCCCCCATAATGTTATCAGAGGTCATTTTTTTTCTGCACCTAAAATCATTATGTTCTCATATTGTTGTAATGAATAAATAGCCTGATTTATTGCAGAACCTGAAGAAGCATAGGCCGTTTCAATTCGGAGAGGAATATTAATGTCCGGCAAAAATGAAGATACAAGTGAATTTAAATGACGTTGACCATTTAATGGGCCTCCTAAAAAATTAGAAACAAAAATGGCGCCAATATCTGAAATATCCAAATAGCTATCCTTTAGGGTGTTATACATAGTTTCATATAATAATTCTGGGAGCGACTCTGACAAAGCTCCAAACCTGGTTCTGCCTATCCCACTAATGAACATTATTTTCAACCTCAATTAGAAATTAGGGTGAAATTTAATTCAAGAAACACTAGAAAACTATAATTAACTGTTAATCCTCATTTTTTCCGCTGATCCAAAAAACAGTGTCTAAACTACTTTTTTCCATGCGTTTTGCGGGGTTTCCTACGTATATCCCTGCTTCATCAGTGTTTTTTATTAAATTTGCAGCAGCACCAATGATACAATCTTTTGCTATGGTTAAATGGTCTGAAAAAGTGCTGTTGATCCCTATAAAACAGTTTTCACCCACTATGCATTCTCCAGAAATCGCAGCATGGGAAGATAAAAAGCAATTATCACGTATACGGGTTCCATGTCCAATTTGATTACCACTCCACAGAATCACATTATTACCTATTTTTACCCTGTATTGAAGGACATTATTCTCAAAAATAAAACAATTTTCTCCTATTTCTACATTATTCCATACAAATGCCTTTGAACTTATATAAGAAACTATTTGAAACCCTTTTTTTTTAGCTTCATGGTAAAGCCTGGTTCTGACTCTGTTAAGTTTTGTGTAGGTAACTGCTACAAATACCTTATACTCTTCTGGGTCATAATCTTCATCCAATTTTTCAAAGGGAATAATTGGTAAGCCAAATAAACTATTTTTATCGATATAATCTTTTTCAGCACTAAATGCTACTACATTATAAGGTGAATCATGAGTAAAATATTCATAAGCAATTTCTGCAAATTCTCCTATACCAACGATTATTAAGTTCTCTTCATTTTCCATTTTTTTTCACTTTTATATTCGTGTAATTATTTTGATGTATTGAGGATTTTATTGTATGTTTGACCATTTTTTTGAGTGATTTCATAGAATTTTTCATAATCTCGAATGTAATCCTCTTCATCATAAACTTCTGAAGCCAAAACCAGACACACAGAACCAGAAGAGAAGTTGTCAAGTTCACGCCAGATCATGTTTGGCAAGTAAAGACCATAGTAAGACCTATTCATGTGATGGCGTTCCTTGTTATATCCATCATCTAATATAACATCAAAACTTCCATTAGCAGCCACAATGAATTGTTCTAAATCTTTATGAGCATGTCCACCTCTACTCTCTCCCCCAGGAACATCGTAAAGATAGTAAATTCTCTTTATTTCAAACGGAACATGTTCATTCTGTTCAATGAAAGTTAAGTTTCCACGAACATCATCGACTTTAGGAAGGTACATGACCCTACATTTTGAAATTTGTGGTTCCTTAAACATTTTAAATCCCAACATGGATTTTCGAAATTTGTGGTTCCTTAAACATTTTAAATCCCAACATGGATTTTCGAAATTTGT
>CALLZZ010000171.1 GCA_937858235.1 uncultured Clostridia bacterium | reverse complement strand
CTACTACGTATTCTAAAAGGCGGGCAACTTGGCAGACAGCAAGGTGCTCTACACGCAGAAGTACGAAAATGGCAGCACCATTGTTACGGATGATGTTCCGTTTAGCACAACTACAGAGAAGGCTCTGATTGGCTGGTCTACGAATCCGACAGCAACTGCGCCTAATACCACGCTGACAATCAACGGTGCAAGTGTTACGCTGTATCCGGTACTAGCAAATGTTCATTGGATTGAATTTGAATCCAATGGCGGTTCCGCTGTCGACCCCATCTACGTGCTGAGTAGTGCGAAAACCCCCGAAATGCTGGAAAGCCCCGCGAAGGATGGTTATGCCTTTGCCGGTTGGTATAAAGATGATGGTTTTGCAAATGCCTACGTTTCAGGTGAAAGCTTGACTGAAACGCTAAAACTGTATGCCAAGTGGACGCCGAAAATGGTAAGCTATAAAGTCCTGTACTGGAATCAGAATGCGGATGATGATGGTTATTCTTTGGCTGAATCTGTGCAAAAGAGTGGCATGACTGGTACGATGACAAGCGCTTCTGCCGATCAGAGTTACAATGGATTCTCTCAGAGCACTACCAAGATAATTAAACAGCAGACAATTGCTGGTGACGGTTCCACTGTGGTGAACGTCTATTATGACCGGAATACTTATCAAGTCAAGTTTTATTATGAGGATGGATATGGGAATACCACAGGAAATATAATTAATGAACTTACCATTAATGCTAAATACGGTGCTGATATTGCCAGCCAGTGGCCCAGCCGTCGCACTGGTTTGTCGAGAACATATCCCAGCAACTGGTGGACCGGTACATATAGCGGAAACAATCCATATCGGGGAAAAATTTATCAAGGTGGTATTAGTACCATGCCCCTCAATGGAGCAAAATTCTATCTGGAAGATTCTGATGGAAGATATACTGTGAAGACCGATTTTTATCTGGAAAGTTTAAGTGGGGAGTATATCCTTGACCATACTGATTCATTTAAAAGCAGTAACAATGCTTGGCAGACAACAACGGAAGATTACTACGATATTAAGGGCTTTACAGTAGACTACGATAAAAGTTCGAGGGTTGGTTCTAACCCGCAGTGGAATGGTAGGATAGGCACATGGAAGTTCTATTACACCCGCAACACATACAAGATTAATTTCTATAATAGTGGTGTGGACGAAAAGAATGAGGAATACAAATATCAAGCTGATATTAGTAATGCTGGCTACACGCCTACTGCACCGACCGGCAAATCAGACTATACATTTGAGGGTTGGTATACCAATGAGTTGCGGGAAGGAGAGGCGTATACCTTTACAGGCAAAACGATGCCGGCAGGGAACTTTGCTCTGTATGCAAAATGGGTTGCTCCTACCTACACTGTTGAATTCGATCTGAACGGTGGAACTGACGGAGATGAATACGCTGTCCAGGCAATAAAAAAAGAAGAAGTAGCGAAAAAGCCTGAGAACTCTACTCGGGAAGGATATACCTTTACCGGGTGGACAAAGAACGATAAACCCTTCAACTTCAACACAAAGATTATTGAGGATACAACACTGGTAGCTCAGTGGATCAGTAACACAGAATATACTCTGACGTATAATGCGAATGGTGGCGCAGGCAGTGATGTAGTTGATTCCACGAAATACGTTGATGGCTCAAAAGCCGAGCTTAGGGGTATGCCTACTGCGTGGGCTCCGCCAGTGAATAACTATGGATTTGTCTGCTGGACGACTGACCCGGCTGGCACCGGAACAAAATACTATCCCGGTGATGCATTTGAGATGCCGGCAGCGAATACTACCCTGTATGCCCAGTGGGCACCCATCCGTAAGACAACGTTGACCTATAACTTTAATTACACTGGTGCCCCGGCGGATAAGACCATTGATATCGAAACGCCAAATGAACAAACCACCATTAACGAGACGGATCCCACCCGCGAAGGGTACACGTTCTCGGGATGGAATACCAAAGCAAATGGAACAGGTCACGAGGTTCAGGCGGGTGATCAGGTTCAGGTAAATACCTTGAATCCGGAGACCAATGTCCTCTACGCTCAGTGGAGGAAAATAGTCACTGTGACCGTGAAGAAAGACGTCACTGGCAACATGGGTGACACCGACAAAGAGTTTAGCTTTACGGCAACCGGTACAAAGCCTAAAAACTTCACCTTGCAGGATATGGATAAGCATGCTGACAGCACTGAAACATTCCAGCTGGAAGTAGGTGACACGATCACCATTACTGAGACCGTCTACAATGGCTACGCTACCAGCTACAAAGTGGATAATGGAGCGGCAACCGTCGGCAACAGCTACACCCTCGCCGTTGGTGAAGGTACATCGGATGTTACCGTTACGTTCATCAACAATAAGCAGATTGATGCGCCTACCGGTCTCACCAGTAACACAACGCCTTACCTAATCATGGTCGGCACAGCAGCCACAGCAGGTGTGGGCTACGTGGTATTGAGACACAGAAGACGTTTCGACGACCGGTAAGGGATGCGAAAAGACGATGCCAGCGAAGAACATGGAAGAAATCGCTGCGTATCTAAAAAGCTTGCGGTTCCGAAAGAAGAAATTCGGGGGCGTGGACGAAGCAGATATGTGGCGGCAGCTGGAAAAGCTGCATGGCGAGTACCAGTCAGCCTTCGATGCCCAGTGGGAACGCAGCCGTGCCTTAATCGAGGAACGGGATGCGGAAATCCGGCGGTTGAAGGCGGAGCGTGGTAAAGCGGGGCAATCCCGCGGTGAAGCCAATGACTAAGGGAAAGCACAAGAAGCAAAAACAACAGGCCGGGTCCGGGGTGAAAGTGCCCCAGACTCCCGAAGAGGTAATTGCCACCAGACGGCGCGCCCTGCGCAACCGGGCGGACGTCGAGTCGTTCCTGGAACGACTGGTTGCAATGGCAGTGATGGTATGGGTTCTATTTGGGTTGATCTTTGGACTCATGCCGATGCGGAACGGGGATATGGTGCCCCGGCTCAACGCAGGCGACCTGATGCTGTACTATCGGCTGACGCAAACGTTCCATGCACAGGATGTAGTAGTGCTGAAAAAGGACGGCGTGACCTATACGGCTCGGATTGTTGCCCGGGGCGGCGATCAGGTGGAAATCACCGATGATGACGCGCTGAAAGTTAACGACAGCATTGTACTGGAGAACGATATTTACTACACCACACCAAAGTATGATGATCAGGTGCAGTATCCTGTTACCTTGGCCGAGAACGAGTACTTTGTCCTTTGCGATTACCGCAAGGGTGCAAAGGACAGCCGCTACTTTGGCCCGGTGACCCGCAGTGAGATCAAGGGCAAGGTCATCACTGCACTCCGCCGCTCTGGTCTGTGAGCAGGCGGCCCCCAAATGTGTTTCGCAAAGCGACAGCAAAGAACTTTCGTATCTACCGGGATCCGTACGGGAATCCCTGGCTGCGCTTTGTGAGCAGGCAGAATCACTTCCGATTCTGTCGATAGATTCGGGATCCCAATCGTATTTAAGAAAGGAATTTTAGGTTATGTTAAAAGTGAATAAGAAGACCATCCGTCGGCTGGGCACCGTTGTGATGGCACTGGCAATGGCGATATCCGTTATGGCGATCGACGCTTTTGCTGCTGAACTGGCAGTCGTTGACTTTGCCAAAGAGTATACTCTTGGCATGGGTGCTACTACTGCTCCCACTGAAGCACTGGAACTGGTACAGCAGACTAAGGCAGCTAGGGATTACAGTGATGCAAAGTATGCCACTGAGTCTAGTATCCCTGATGTTACCGTCACCAAGGCAGCAGATTCAGACAAGTTTGTTGTCACGGCAGCTGACTTGTATAGCGGAGTAGGCGTATTTACCTACACGTTCCTGGAAAAGGATGCAGGTACTGCGGGTGTCACCTATGCTGATAATACAATCACGCTGAATGTTGTCCGCACTTGGACTGATAGCGTTAACAGCACGATCAAAGAAGAATACACATTTGGCATTCTGAACGGTGATAAGACCGCAAAGATCCAGTCGATTACAAACAAATTTGATGCTGGCACGCTGACCATTTCTAAGGAATTGACCGGTAATATGGCTGACCCGGCTGACACGTTCCCGGTGACGGTTACGTTCACAAGCAGTGAGCCCGTCCTCAGTCCGATCTATAAGGATGGCACAGAAGTATCCCTGGAATGGACGGAAAGCGATGGTGTACATACTGCGTCTTCGTCGTTTAATATTAAGGCTGGTACTGATGTTGTGTTTACAAACATCCCTGTTGGCGTGACCTACACAACGACGGAAACTGATCCGGGCGAATATGAGTTAGTGAGCACTGAATATTCTGATACTGATATGACGATCACGGCAGGTGATACTGACACCGTTACCATCACGAACGACAAATCTGTTGGCACACCCACTGGCGTGATCATGAACGTAGCTCCCTACGTGCTGATGGTTGCCCTGGCTGGCGGCATTGCATTCTTCTTCCTGCGCAGAAAGCACGCAGAATGATTGGTAAGTCATTCTGACACACCAGAGTAGTTCATCTGACGCAAGAACGTTCCCCTCGTGTGAACCGCGAGGTAAGAAAGTGTTAATCTAAACGGATCTACCCTGCCTGCCCGGTACGCTGGGCGGGCAGGGGTTGAGAACGAGTGTGGGGCGCGGCCTCACAAAAAGGAGTGCGAAACAGATTGGAAAGAGCTGCGAAAGCTGCCCGGGCAGGGAATCGCATACTGAGCTTGATCGCCGTGATGATGATCTTGCTGCTGCTGTTGTACGGGGGCTATTCCCTGTGGGATACGGCAATGGCGTATCGGGGTGCCTTCGTCTCCAGCGACCTGCTCCAGTACAAACCAACAGGAGGCGAGTCTGGCAATCTGTCCCTCGCAGAGCTTCAAAAGATCAACCCGGATGTCTGTGCGTGGCTGACGGTGGACGATACCCACATTGACTACCCTGTGGTACGGGGCGAAGACGATATGGAGTATATCAACAAAGACATATTCGGTGAGTTTGCTCTGTCCGGAGCGATCTTCCTGGATAGCCGCAACAGCGCGGATTTTTCCGACCGCTATTGTCTGGTCTACGGACATCATATGGACAACGGTGCCATGTTCGGTGACATCGTGGAGTTTGCCGAAAAAGACTACTTTACTGCCCACAAAACCGGTACCCTGTACCGGATCGGTGAGACCTACAAGATTACCCTCTTTGCCTGCGTGGAGGTGGACGCATCTGACAACATAGTCTACAACCCGGAGGCACAGAATGAAACTGTAAATACACTCCTGGATCGCATCCAGGAGAAGGCCGTGCAGTACCGAGACATCGGTACTGATGCAGACGATCACATCATCGGTTTGTCAACCTGTGCCGAAGCAGAAACCAATGGTCGTGTCGTCGTGTTTGGGCGGCTGGACAAATGAAGCCAAGCACACGAAGGAGGTGCCCAAAGACACTATGAAACGATTTCGTAAGCTACTGCTCCTTCCGCTGCTGATTGCGGGCCTGCTGTTCCAGACACAGGCCTTCGCGGCGGACTACTCCTGCACCGTTACCATCCCGGTAGAAGTGCAGGTGATGGAGGATTCAGTGCCCAGTGATGTTGATTTCACCATCACACTGACTCCCAACGAGTCTGGCAATCCGATGCCAGCCGCTTCCAGCATCACTATTACCGATTCCGAAATAGGGGAATTTGGTCCCATTACCTACACCAAACCGGGTGACTACATCTATACCGTTACCCAGGTGAAGGGCAGCCAGAAATACTTCACCTACGACACCACCAGTTATACGGTCACGGTGCGGGTGGTCAATGACGGCGAAGGCGGCCTGACCAGTGAGACCTGGGCGATTGAGGAAGACGCAGGGGTTAAGACTGATGCGATTCTCTTCACCAATGCCTATGATCCTCCGGTCGCACCGACCCCGACCCCGACCCAGAAGCCTACTACGAGATCCACTCTGACCACCATCAAACACACCACGCCAAAGGTAAGTAGTCCCAAAACTGGTGACGAAACCAATCTGATTGTGCTGGGATGCCTGACAGGGATTTCCCTGCTGGGGTTGATTGGCCTGACCGTAGTTTTCTACTGGAGTAGAAAGCGCAACTGATCTTAAATATACTAGCAAGGCAAAGGCACCGCTTGTGATAGGCGGTGCTTTTTCTATGTATTTGTGCAGAGGAGGAACCATGCTATGGGATGGCGTGGAAGGCAAGGTTGGGGAAACCGGCAAACGCAGATGAAAATCGAACTTTTTAAAGTCAAAAGTAGTTGCGGCAAATAAAAAAAGTGCGCAACTGGTTTATGCCACTCCTTTTCGAAGAAGCTATGACGTGCTATAATATATAAGTAATAGCCATAAATCAGTTGCAATTTTGTTTCAGTGAGTCTGGAGTCATTATGATCGCTGTGTCATTGGGCGGATACAGCACAGTCAGTTCTTTAGGCTTCGAACAGTGGGCTACGCCACACCGTTCAGGGGTGGAACGCTACATCTAAGGTGTTTACTGCATTTGTGGTGACAACCTGCGGGGGAAACCCTGCAGGTTGGGCAACTCTCTTGGCGCTGTGGCGTGGCAATTGTCAATGTCCCCAGTAAAAGGGAGGAAGAAAGGGTAGGCCGGCACAGATGGTACCATCTGTGTCGGCCGTATTTATTTCTCAGGCAGAAGGCGCCCCAAAAGGGAGGGGCTTTTTGGTGCATAGAAAAGCTGATAAAAAAAGAGTGGAAAAACGCCGCATTTTCGTCAAAAGTAAAATTGTAAAGGCATGCCAATATGTTATAATGGAACTGCCAGTTCCGGTCACAGTGAGGTTGAAGCTGTGCTCCGTGGCAAAATTCGCGGTGTGGTGAGTTTGAAGCCGCATCAGAAAGGAGATCTTTCGTTATGGGAGATCGTATTTATAATTTTTCCGCAGGCCCCTCCATGCTGCCGCTGGAGGTGCTCCAAAAGGCTGGAGCAGAGATTACCAACTACCGTGGCAGTGGCATGTCGGTGATGGAGATGAGCCATCGCTCCAAGGTGTTTCAAGGCATCTTTGACGATACGCAGGAACGGTTCCGCAAGCTGATGAACGTACCGGAGGACTACGAGATTCTGTTCCTCCAAGGCGGTGCGTCCACCCAGTTCTCGGCCATCCCCATGAACCTGATCACCAAGACCGGGAAGGCAGATTATGCCGTCACCGGCAACTTCGCCGACATTGCCTACAAAGAGGCAAAGAAGTACGGTGAGATTCACCTGGCAGCCTCCTCGGCCGACAAGAATCACACCTATATCCCGGATCAGAATGCGTTGCAGCTGGATCCGGAGGCCAGCTACTTCTACTATTGCGCCAACAACACGATTTACGGTACCGAATGGCAGTACGTTCCGGAAACCGGATCGGTACCTCTGGTCTGCGATATGTCCTCAGACATCGCAAGCCGTGCGGTGGATGTTTCCCAATACGGAATCATCTATGCCGGTGCGCAGAAAAACCTGGCGCCTGCTGGTCTCACCATTGTGATCATTAAAAAGTCCCTGGCAGGTCATCAACTGCCGGAGACCCCCCTCATGCTCAGTTACGACAAGATGATTGAAAAACACTCCATGTACAACACGCCTCCCTGCTGGTGCATTTATATGCTGGGGTTGATGCTGGAATGGCTGGAGTCTCAGGGCGGCATAGCCGGAATGGAACAGATCAAGCGCGGCAAGGCACAAATGCTCTACGATGTGCTGGATGATGCGAAGCTGCTCCACTGCGTAGCAGAACCCGGTTCCCGCAGCGATATGAACGTGACCTTCCGCAGCGACAGTGAGGAATGCGACGCAAAATTTGTTGCCGCTGCTACCGAAGCTGGGTTCCACAATCTGAAGGGGCATCGTAAAGTGGGAGGGATGCGTGCATCCATCTATAACGCTATGCCCGTAGAGGGTGTGGAAAAGCTGTGCGCATTCATCCGGCGTTTTGACCGGGAAAACTGAGCAAAGGAGGAGTTATCATGTATAAAGTACAAGTAATGAATAAAATTTCTCCTCTGGGTTTGCGGAAGCTGGATTCGTCCCGGTACCAGCTGGGACAGGATCTGGATCGGTATCAGGGAATGCTGATCCGTTCCGCAGATCTCCATGGGAAACAATTCCCCAATGAGCTGCTGGCCATCGCACGGGCAGGCTCGGGGACCAATAATATCCCCATTGACAAGTGCAACGAACAGGGGATCGCCGTGTTTAACACTCCCGGCGCCAATGCCAACGCTGTTAAAGAGCTGCTGCTGGCAGATCTGCTGCTGGCCTCCCGTGACCTGCTGGGCGGGATTGATTGGGTCAAGCACCAGGTAGATGAGGGCGTAGATGTGGCCAGCGTAGTGGAAAAGGGCAAGGCGGCCTTCGTAGGCCCTGAGCTTATCGGCAAAAGTCTGGGCGTGATCGGTCTGGGCGCCATTGGCGCTAAGGTGGCCAATATTGCCATTGAGATGGGCATGCACGTCCTGGGCTACGACCCCTACCTGTCGGTGGATTCCGCCCTGGCGCTGAACACCCATATTGAACACGTTACCGATCTGGACGAAGTGTTCCGTCAGTCCGATTACCTGACCATGCACCTCCACTACAACAAGTCTACCGCCAATATCATCGACCAGGATGCCATTTCCAAGATGAAGGGCGGCGTCCGCGTGATTAACTTGGCGCGAGGCGGTCTGGTTAACGATGACGCCATGATTGCCGGGCTGGAGTCCGGCCGGGTGGCCAGATATATCACGGACTTCCCCAATAACCGACTGGTTACCGTGCCCAACGTCATCGCTATGCCACACTTGGGTGCCTCTACCCCGGAGAGCGAGGCCAACTGTGCCATGATGGCGGCGCAGGAGCTGCGGGATTACCTGGAGGACGGGAATATCAACAACTCCGTGAACCTGCCCAATCTGTCCATGCGCCGCTCCGGTGAGTGCCGAATCTGCGTCATTCACAGAAATGTGCCCACGGTTCTTAGCTCCATCGTCAAGTTGGTCTCCGATCAGGAGATCAACGTCGAAAATCTAATCAACAAATCCAAGAAAGAGCTGGCCTACACTATGCTGGACATCGATCGGATAGTGGGCGAGTCCATGGTAGAATCCATCCAGCGGATGGATCAAGCCATTCGCGTGCGCATACTCCACTAAGTTTTTCTCCTCTTATAAAGCGTCTGCCGTGTTTTCGGCAGACGCTTTGTTCTATGTACGGATTGCAGTAGGGTAGAAAAGGAAAGTAGCCTATGCTATAGTGGATGTGAACCAATGGGACAGAAATGAGGCTTGTAATATGAAAAAAGTAATGTTGATTGACTGCTGTGTCAGAGGAGTGCACTCTCGTACCCTAATGCTGGCTCACCGCTGGCTGGCAGAGCAAGAGCGTGACAGTCAGGTGGAGCATTTGCGGCTGTACCAGCTGAATTTGGCGCCTCTGAGCGCCCAAGAGGTGGAGCAGCGAAAGGACACTGCCCTGGGGGAACAGTTCGCACAGGCCGATGAAATCGTCGTAGCAGCCCCCTACTGGGATCTGTCCTTCCCCTCCATTCTCAAGGTGTATCTGGAGCACATCTGCATCGCTGGGACGACCTTCCACTACGTGGAGGATCAGGCGGTAGGGCTGTGCCGGGCAAAGCGGCTGGTCTATGTCAGCACCGCCGGGGGCTATGTGGGCCAGCGGCACTTAGGGGAGGAGTATGTGCAGACGCTGTGTCAGACGTTGTTTGGCATTCCGGATTTTGTGGGGATTCGCTGCGAAGGACTGGATCTGCCGGGCAACGATCCGGAACAGCTGGTTGCAATGGTAAGGTTTGGGTGAGAACGTGCTAATTTTGTTTGTCAAGTAGTTATGCAAAATAAATAAATTGTGCAACTAGTTCATGCCACTCCTTTCCGAAGGCGAAACAATCATGTTATAATAGCGCTATAACGAAGGAATCTTAACGCATTCCGTAGGAGGTAGCGAGATGAGTGCTTTTTCAGAACGATTAAACAAATATGTAGATGAGAGCGGTTTTTCTAAAAACGCCCTGATTGCTGCATGTCAGGTCAATCGTTCTACCTTTTTCCAGTGTCTAAACGGAAAGCGCCTGCCTACCGACGAGTTTTTCGAAACGCTGCTGCAAGCCCTTCAACTCTCGCCCGGGGAGGAAGGAAAGCTGCGCAAGTGTTACTACATCGCTCAGATCGGCGAGTCCGTCTACCGGAGCCGGATCAATGCCCAAAGGTGCCTGGATACACTGGCGTCGCTGTCCGGGGAGGTACTGCCCCAGATCTACCAGTTCAAGGGTGAGACACAGTTGACCACCCCCCATGCACCGCTCCAGGGTGAGAATCAGGTGTACCAGGAGCTGTGCCACCTGGTACGGGCAGAGATGTTCCTGCCGGAGCCAAAAATAGATCTGTTTTTGCCACAGAACAGTCGATCCTTTTTTGAGTATCTTAAAGCACTTTACCGAGGCAGTGGAGAAAAAGTTGTGCGGTTGCGGCAGTTGGTTCAGTTTGCCCAGAAGAAAGGCGAAAAGACCAAAGACAGTTTGGAGTTCTTTAGCTCGATTCTGTTCTTTCTGGCCTCCAACTGTACCGGTTACGAGGCCTACTACTACTACACCGAGGCGGATTTCTCCAACGCTGTGGGGGTGCTTTATCCTTATTCCGTCATTACCAGTACCGGCGTCCTGCTCCTCAATGAAAAAATGGATCGCGGATTGTTCTCCACGGCTCCGGATATTTTATCGGCCTGTCGCTGCCAGTTTGAGGATGCCATAAGGGAGTCGAAGCAGTTCTATACTCCCTTCCTTGGATATAAGCAGACGGTGGAGTTTGCTCTAGATCACTGGTCCGGTTCCTGTGCCCGTTACCAGTATTTTGCGACGCCCTGCTTTGGGATGTACCTGACCGACGAGATTTTGGAAAGGTACTGTCCGGCAGGGATGGAGAAAATTGTCTACGAATACTTCAACAGAGTAAAAGCAGGACAAGACTACACCAGCTTTTGCTGTGAGCGGGGATTGATGCGGTTTGCACGGGACGGGATCATGGATGAGTATCCCATTGGACTCATCCCGCCGCTGAACCCCGAGGATCGGGTGGCAATTCTGAAGGAAATGCTCTATCGGCGGCCCAAGAATGCCCGGTTGTATTTGATCGACGAAAACAAACAGGCGATTTCAGATGAGTTTGTTTTTTCCCTCTCCAAAGGGAAGCGGATTTCCTCCTATCGGCGAGCCATGCCTAAGCTGCGGATGTACTGCTTTCAGGAGCAAAATCTGCTGGATGCCTTTATGGACTACTTCGAGGCACTGACCCAGAGCAAATACGTACTGCCTCAGTCGGAGGTAGAGCGGGTGCTTTACAAAGCCATTGTCTGCGCGAATTCCTACTGCACCCACGGAGAGGATCATAGGGCTGCGCCAGTTTAATTGAGAATATGGGTTCGGTTCCCCTGCGATATAGTTTGCGTATGAATGGAGCCGAAAGTGGAAAGAAGAGAAAACTGAGAGAAAGAAGAAAGCGTTGGAGTCAGATTCCAACGCTTTCGACTTTCTATAGCAGTAGGGGCAGCAGTACCGGGCAGGAAACGGAAAAACACACCGTCCAACATACGGTGTGTTTTTGGTGGAGACTGGGGGACTTGAACCCTCGGCCTCATGCGTGTGAAGCATGCGCTCTAGCCAGCTGAGCTAAGCCTCCATAATAAGATAGGAAGCCTTTAGCTTCCTATCTTGTTCTATGTGGTGACCCGTACGGGATTCGAACCCATGTTACAGCCGTGAAAGGGCCGTGTCTTAACCACTTGACCAACGGGCCATGAATCGAGATAGAACGTGCTATCCCGAAGGATGGTAGCGGCGACTGGATTTGAACCAGTGACACTGCGGGTATGAACCGCATGCTCTAGCCAACTGAGCTACGCCGCCATAAGAGGTGTTCGCCACGAGCTGTTTGCCCCAGCAGAACAATGACTATTATAGTCGGACGGGGGGGAATTGTCAAGCATTGTTTTGAAAAAAAGAAAAAAGTTTTTTATCGAATTGATCTTTATCACATTGACAAAAAGGCAATTCTGTTATAAGGTGATTTTTATGAGTTATGTGTTTTTCGATCTGGAATGGAACCAGGGTTACCCTCATAGCGAGGAAGATAAATTAGATGAAATTATTCAAATCGGTGCCTGTCGCCTGGAGCGCTGGGATGGGGCTCCAGAGCCCTTTTCCGCTTACGTGCGACCGGCTATTCATAGGAAGCTCCACCACAGGGTTCGGAAGATGCTGCCCCTGAAAATGGAGACCCTCCGGCGGGCGGACAACTTTCGTGTCGTAGCCCGGCGGTTTTTCCGCTGGTGCGGCTCCAATCCCGTGTTCTACACCTGGGGGAATGGAGACGTGCGGGTGCTGGATATGAACCTGTGTTGGTACGGCATGGAGGAATATCTGGAGCTGGAAATTTATGACCTCCAGCGCGCCTTTGATCTGCTGGTGCTTCATACTGATCAGCAGGCGGCACTGAAGGACGCGGTGGAAGCACTCCAGTTGGATGGGGATCTGACCTATCACGATGCCGGGAACGATGCTGCTTATACGGCGCGGATTGCCGCAGAGCTGGTGCGTCGCTTCGGAGCGCTGCCCACCACCGATGAGCTGGATTATATAGAAGCGGAGCTTCGACGGGAGCGGAAGGAGCAGGCGGCAGCGCAGGCTGATGCCACGTTGCAGCAGGTTTTGTCGGAGAAGGAACCGATTTACCATCGCACCTGCGGCTTGTACAAGTCTACGCTGGACTGCCTCAAGAGCCGAAATGCGCGGGTGGTGCGCTGTCCCAAGTGTGAGAGCTGGCTATGCAACGGAAACTGGCTCCAGTTGGAGGAGCACTATGTGGCGCGGAGCCGCTGTTTGGAGCATGGTCGGTTTTACAGCTGCGTTACGGTACGGAAAAACGCCTTGGGCACCAAGGGTACGATGGATCTCTTTACGCCAGAGGACTTCACGGCGGACCTGTTCCGGCTGTGCAAGGTAGGCGGCACGCAGATTTCCATCGGTAAGAGCCTGAAAAAGCGTAAGCGTGTCCGCAAACGCAAGGTAAAGGCCATCGCGTCCAAGTAGCACCGGGGCGTGGCCCCAGACCCCACCAGAGAGGCTGTCCCTGGGCTCTGCAAGCCTTTTGAAAAAGGTTTGAGCTGCACTGTACGCGCATGGATTGCCAGGCAAGAAGATGCTGACACTTGTTAGCAGACGGGCTTTGTGATGATCTTTAATCGATACAAGCAGAAAACCACCCTGCCACAGCTTGTGACAGGGTGGAATATGTTTCTCTAAGCGGCGATGATATCGTCGTTTTTTTCTGCCTTGCAGTCTACGAGCACGCAGCACAAAGAATGTTTGGGTCCAGCCTTTTCAAACAGGAGTGTAACGTTCTTAGTACCCCATGCCCATGTCAGCAGGAGCGGCAGGAGCGGGAGCGGGAGGTTCGGGCTTATCGGTGACGCAGGCCTCGGTGGTCAGCAGGATGCTGGAGACAGAGGAAGCGTTTTCCAGGGCGGAACGAGTCACCTTGGTAGGATCGATGATACCAACGGAGAGCATATCGCAGTAGGTTTCGTTGTAAGCGTCGAAGCCGTAATCGGACTTACCGCTGGTCAGAATGTGATCCAGTACCACGGAGCCGTCGATGCCAGCGTTGGCAGCGATCTGCTTCACGGGAGCGGTGAGTGCCTGTGCGATGATGGCGATACCGGTCTTTTCATCGCCTTCTGCATCGGCCATCAGAGCCTCTACAGCGGGGATGGCGTTGACGTAAGCGGAACCACCGCCGGCCACGATACCTTCTTCCACAGCGGCACGAGTAGCGTTCAGTGCGTCCTCAACGCGGAGCTTCAGGTCTTTCATCTCGGCTTCGGTAGCAGCACCGACCTTGATGACAGCTACGCCGCCAGACAGCTTGGCCAGACGTTCCATAGCCTTTTCCTTGTCGTACTCAGAGGGAGTGTTTTCGATCTGGGTGCGGATCTGACCCACACGAGCCTGAATTTCCTCTGTGTTACCAGCGCCATCGACGATGGTAGTGGTTTCCTTGGTGACCTTGACCTGGCGTGCAGTGCCCAGCATATCCAGCTGAACGTCAGCCAGTTCGATACCGGTTTCGGAGGAGATAACCGTGCCGCCGGTGAGGATAGCGATATCCTGCAGCATTTCCTTGCGGCGATCACCGAAGCCCGGAGCCTTGAACCAAGGTGGCTAGGGCTTCTCCCTCTACGTCCTCAGCAATGAAGAGCATGGGGCGACCCATCTTAGCAATCTGCTCCAGAATGGGGAGAATATCCTGAATGTTGGAGATCTTCTTGTCGTGGATCAGGATCACCGGTTCATCCAGAACGGATTCCATCTTCTCGGTATCGGTGACCATATAAGGCGTGACGTAGCCACGGTCAAACTGCATCCCTTCTACGACTTCGGAGTACGTTTCCGCAGTCTTGGATTCCTCTACGGTGATGACGCCGTCGTGGGAAACCTTTTCCATGGCCTCAGCGATGAGCTTACCGATGGTCTCGTCGCCGGAGGAGATTGCGCCGACGCGGGCGATGTCCTCGGTGCCATTGACGGGCTTGCTGTTGGCCTTGATGGCCTCGATAGCAGTCTTTGTTGCCTTAGTGATGCCCTTCTTCATGATCATGGGGTTGGCACCGGCAGCCAGATTCTTGATGCCCTCGGTGATGATGGCCTGAGCCAGCAGGGTAGCGGTAGTGGTACCGTCACCGGCTACGTCGTTGGTCTTGGTAGCCACTTCCTTAACCACGGAAGCCCCCATGTTTTCGAAGGGGTCGGGGAGCTGGATTTCTTTAGCGATGGTGACACCGTCGTTGGTGATCAGGGGGGTGCCATACTTTTTATCCAGAATCACGTTGCGGCCCTTAGGACCCATAGTAATTTTAACGGTATTTGCCAGCTGATCTACGCCAGACTGGAGTGCGCGGCGAGCGTCTTCGCCGTAATTAATCAGTTTTGCCATAGTAAATTCCTCCGAATATTGAGATGATTAAGGATGGTGAGAGGGGGTTTGACCGGGTTATTCTACCACGGCCAGAATGTCGCTCTGACGGACGATGGTGAGTTCCTCACCGTCGATCTTGACCTGGGTGCCGGAATATTTGCTGGTGATCACGCGATCGCCCACCTGAATATTCATCACC
>CALLZZ010000170.1 GCA_937858235.1 uncultured Clostridia bacterium | reverse complement strand
AAAATCCTCCGCCCAAAAGCAGAGGAAGATCGGCATCTGATCGCGAAATCATCAATGTAGGTTTGTCAAACATGTTGGACAGTATAGGAATGAAGGAATTCGGACGGAGAGAGCCAATGAAGAGGACGCATCGGTAAATGATTAGAACGATACAGATGAACGGTAAGCTGTTGATTGAAATCGTCCAGGGAATAGAAACTGTGCGTATCATAGAAGCGTTTTTGATCTTCCCGATGGCTGCGTTCCACCTTGCCATTATGTCTGGGCGTATAAGGACGAATGAGCTTATGCCGAATGTGCAGCTTAGTTGCAGCTGTGTCGAAAAGGGTGGGCAGGTTTTTCTTTGAAGGAGAAAAGCGGTTTGTGAATTCAAAGCCATTGTCGGTCTGTACACATTCCACATGCACGCCGCGGCGTGCAAACCAGTGGACTGCCTTTTTCAGGAAATCGGCGGAAGAATAAGTGCTTTGCTCCGGATAAGCTCCGAGGAAGCGCAGACGGGAATACTCATCAATAGCTGTGTATTGAAACAGACGTAACTCCGGGTCTGAAATACAGCGCCGGGGAACAACTTTTACGTCAATCTGGATCCGTTCGCCTGGGTGTGTCATTTGTTCGTATGGTTTCGGCTGATACTTCTTCTTTGGCCTGGGCTCCGGAAACATTCCAAGCCGGCGCATCACGCGGAACAAGCTTTCTGGGCACCGCTGATATCCACGCTGCCGTAAGCGGTGCCATAGCTCAATCATTCCCAGTTTGGGGTTCCTGCGCCGCATATTCCGTATCAGTTTCAGCTCCTGTTCTGTATGCTGCTTCGGATTGCTGTGCGGCCTTCGTGACCGATTGGAAAGGGAAGCCAGTGTTCCGTCGTAACGAGCTTTCCAGAAGTAGATAAAAGAACGGCTCCGGTTGTATTTGCGGCTTGCCCGGCTGACTCCAAATCTTTCCGCGTAATGAATTAGGGATTGCCTATATTTCATCTCTTGTGTTACACTGTTCATGCAGGGATGGCACATCCTTTTGGCTGAATTGTGTTTTGTAACTTAATTCTAACCGATGTGTCCATTCCTGTCTCTATTTCTTTAGCAACTGTCCAATATGTATTGTAGTCCTACAATCGGCATCTGATCGCGAAATCATCAACAGCTTGAAAAATTCACATTTTCGTGATATACTTAATTAAATATGCGATTGGTGCGTAAGTATAAGAGGCAGGAGGTGTGCCGATGGCTGTTTCTTACAAGAAGCTGTTTCATATGATGATCGAGAATGATATGACAAACGCCGATTTGCAAAAGCGGGCGGGATTTTCCGCAAATATCATCACACGGCTTAAGCGCGGCGGGTACATTTCCCTTGAAAGTGTGGAGAACATCTGCCGCGTCATGAACTGCGGCGTAGACGATATTCTGGAGTTTGTACCGGAATACAAGGCAGAAGGAGAGTGAGTGTATGCTGCCGGAAGAAAAAGCACGGGAGAAGATTGACAAACAGCTTAATAACGCGGGCTGGGACGTCGTATCGCGAAATGAATATGTTCCGAAAAGCGCGTCAGCGGTAAAAGAAGCACTGATGCAGGGCAACACGGAAAGCGACTACCTTCTGTTCGTGGACGACAAGGCAATTGCGGTCTTGGAGGCTAAGTGCGAGGAGAATCCTCTCGGTTCTGAAGTCGAGTCACAGGCGGAAAACTATGCCAGAAGTCCGCAGAACTGGTACGGCCTGTGGTACAGCGGCATGATTCCTCTCGTATATATGGCAAACGGAAGAAAGATCTATTTCAAAAATCTTCTTACAGATCCGGACAGCGATTATATAGAGCTTGGCGAAATGCATTCTCCCAAGAAAATGCTGCAGCTGATCCATCAGGTTTCCGAATACGGAGCGCTTCCGCGCCTTGAGAAACGGGGACTCAGAGACTGCCAGTACGATGCAGAAATAAAACTTGAGCAATCGATCAAGGATGGAAACAAAAAGAATCTCGCCGTTCTCGCGACGGGCAGCGGAAAAACCTATCTCGCCTGTCTTGCAAGCTACCGGCTTCTTAATTACACGCCTGCACAGCGCATCCTGTTTCTTGTCGACCGGAACAACCTCGCACGCCAGACGGAAGCGGAATTCAGCCAGTTTGACCGAACGGAAAATCAGCAGGAAATGAGCTCCCTCTACGAGATCCGCAGGCTGAAAAAGGAAAGCGACATTAAGGCCGACATCGTTATTTCCACCATACAAAAACTTTTCGCCGTACTTACAGGTCAGAATCTCACAGATGAAAGTGAAGACGCAGAGGACGAGAAAACAACTACAGATGAGGAGAAGGAATCCAAGGAAATCATCACGCTGGGCGATGATTTGAAGCTCCCGTCTGACTATTTCCAGCTCATCATTGTAGATGAATGCCACCGCTCCATCTATGGCAGGTGGAAAGCCGTTCTTGACTATTTCGCGGGCGCGACTGTGCTTGGCCTGACTGCGACACCGACGCCTGAGGCGTACGCTTATTTCAATAACAATATCATTGAGGAATACACCTATGAGGAATCCGTAGCCAACGGCGTAAACGTACCGTCGAGAGTGTACCGGATTGAGACGCAGATCACGGAACACGGCGGCTCGATAAAACGTGGTTCGCATATTCATGAGACCACACGAAAGACCGGGCAGACCGCATCCTATATCGCAGAGGAACGCGTCGAATACGGTTCCACGCAGTTGGACCGCTCAGTCGTCAATCGTGATCAAATTCGCAAGGTGCTTACTGCTTACAAGAATGCCATCTACGGGGAGCTGTACCCAGACAGGGAAAAACAATGGGAGTACATTCCGAAGACGCTCATCTTTGCCAAGGACGACAATCACGCCTCCGAAATTGTCGAAGGCGTGAAAGATGTATTCAGAGATGAATTTGAAGATGGCTGTGTTCCGGAACACTTTGTGCAGAAGATTACCTACTCTTCCGGCGACTCTAACGGTCTGATTCGCGACCTGCGGACGGAGAAGGATTTTCGCATCGCGGTCACCGTTACGCTCGTAGCTACAGGAACCGATGTAAAGCCGCTGGAAGTAGTCCTTTTCATGAAGGATATACATTCCGATGTGCTTTATACCCAGATGAAGGGACGCGGCTGCCGCGTGATCAGCGATGATAAGCTGCGTGAGGTTACGCCGAACGCCATTACAAAGGACTGCTACTACATTGTTGACGCGGTCGGTGTGACAGAGCGTGAAAAAGTGGTGCCGCATCCGGTTTCCACACCGGGCAAAAATGAAAAATACCTGTCTCTTGAACATCTGCTGGAGCATCTGGCACACAACGAAGTGAGCGACGACAATCTGTGGCTGCTGCGGGATTACTGCGCAAGCATCAACCGGCGATATGAGAACAATCCGCTCTTTGGACGGCATCTCGATTATTTCATCGAACATTACGGATTTGCGCCGAGATCGATTTCAGCGAATATTCAGGACGCGACAGACAAGGGACTTCTCACTCTGCACCCATATATCGATCCGTCTCATGACAACGAGAGCCGTATGGCGCTCATCTATGAGCTGATCAGCAATATTCCGGCGCGGAACAAGCTCCTTGAAATGCAACGCGGTTATATCGTGGATACGGATGAAGACCCGGATGAACTTCTCTACGCAAGCTTTTCGAAGAAAACGGCGCGAAGCTTTATCGATAATTTCGAGAAATACCTAAACGGCAACAGGGACAGCATTGAGGCACTCCGCATTATATACAACTCTGAGAATACACTCATCACGCATTCCATGCTTGTGGAGCTGCGCGACAGATTGCTGGCAGAAAACAGGCAGTACGGTGTGTATCAGATATGGAAGAATTACAAGACGCTCGACACTGACGGGAATGTCGATGAACTGGACACAAAGCGGAATGTAAACGCACTGACAAATCTCATTCAGATTGCGCGGTATGCATACGGGAAGAACCAGAAGCTTACCAGCCTTATGAATGGCTATGCGCAGCGTTTTTCCTTGTATTGCGGACAACAGCAGCGGGCACTGACGCCGGATCAGGTGGAAGTCATGCGGCAGGTCGCGGAATTTGTCATAAACGGCGGCGCAATCTCCGTCATGGAACTAAACGAGATTGACCCGGATCTCTGGAGAAGAGGAATCACAAGCTTCGGAGCAAAGATACTTGCTTCTGAAATGAGCACATTATCAGGATTTTTATTGAGGGCGGCATAAATGGCAGAACAGAAAACACAATCAGCATTGCTGAACAAGGTATGGAATATCGCCAATGTATTGGCGGCTGCAGGCGTGGGATTCACGGACTACGTCACGCAGCTCACCTATATCCTTTTTCTTAAGATGGACGATGAGAAGGAGGAGCTGGGACTTGGCAGCAGTATCCCGGAAGGATATAAATGGGCAGATCTCAAAGACCTGAGCGGAACCGATCTCGTAGAACAATACGAGGATATTCTCTCCGAGCTGTCAAAGGACGAGGGACTGATCGGGACGATCTTCACCAAGGCGACAAATAAGATTGATCGGCCTGTTATGCTCAAAAAAGTTATCGACATGGTATCGGAAGAAAACTGGTACATGATGGACGGCGACTTCAAGGGCGCAATCTACGAGAGCATTCTTGAAAAGAACGGGCAGGACAGAAAAAGCGGCGCTGGACAGTATTTCACGCCGCGTGCGCTCATCTCCGCCATCGTGGACGTAGTCGATCCGAAGATTGGCGAGACCGTCGCGGATCCCTGCTGCGGCACCGCAGGATTTTTACTCGCGGCTTACGAACACATGCGCAGGCAGAGCAAGGATGTGGAGAAGCAGAAGTTTCTCCGGAACAACGCGCTGTTCGGTGCGGACAACACTTCCCTTGTCGTTACGCTTGCCTCAATGAACCTGTATCTGCATGACATCGGCGTGAGCAAAAGCCCGATTGCCTACAAGGATTCCCTGACCGAGCCGGACGACAGGCTGTTTCAGGTAGTAATGACGAATCCGCCATTTGGCACCCGCCCGCAGGGAAGCGTGGATGTATCCGCGAACCGTCCGGAATTTATAAAGACAAGCGATAATCAGGTGAACTTCCTGCAGCACATCATGTCCATTGTGAAGACAGGCGGGCGTGTGGGCGTGGTGCTGCCGGACAGCGTACTGACAGACGGCGGAGCGACGGAGAAGGTTCGCAATAAGCTAATGAAGGACTTTAACCTGCATACGATTCTGCGCCTGCCAACAGGGATTTTCTACGCAAACGGCGTGAAGACAAACGTGCTGTTCTTCGACAAGGGCGAGCCGACGCGCGACATCTGGGTTTACGACTACCGGACAGGCGTCAAGCACACGCTTGCCACGAAGCCGCTCAAGCGCTCCGATCTCGATGAATTTGTGCAGTGCTACTGCTCCGGTCATATGCAGGACAGGCAGGAAACCTACAACGCGGAAACGAATCCAAACGGCAGATGGAGATGCTTCTCCGAGGAACAGGTGAAGAACGCCGACAATCTCGACTTCAAGTGGCTTGATCTGGAGGAAAAGGACGAGCGCACCATCGCCGAGGTTCTGGACGATATGCAGGAGGAATCCGACGAAATCGCCGCGTCTGTCGCTAAACTCAAGGAACTGCTGGGAGGAGTGGAACTGTGATTGATACAAATACAATTTCTTCTTTGGCAGCTGACGCAGAAGCATTCCGGCAGAAGGTTATTGACGCTGGCATCCGTGGAAAGCTGACCGAGCAGCTGCCGGAGGACGGAACCGCGCAGGAGCTGTTTGAACGGATTCAGAAGGAGAAGGAATGCCTTGTCAAGGAAGGAAAAATCAAAAAACAAAAGCCTCTGTCACCCATAAAGCCTGAGGAAATTCCGTTTGAGATTCCAGAGAATTGGATGTGGGTACGTTTTGAAAACATATCTTATATTGTTCGAGGCGGATCTCCTCGTCCGATAAAAAGATATATCACAAATGATCCTGATGGTATCAACTGGATAAAAATAGGAGATGTTGAAAAGGGCGGAAAGTACATCTATTCAGCAAAAGAAAAAATAATTCCTGAAGGTGAAAAGAGAAGCCGCCATGTTTATCCGGGAGATTTTCTTCTTACTAACTCGATGAGCTTTGGAAGGCCATATATATCAAGAATCGAGGGATGTATCCACGACGGTTGGCTTCTTGTCAGGAATCTTGGTGGCTTTAATGTCGATTATTTGTATTATCTTCTTTCATCTGGATTCTTGTATGACCAATTTATAGAAAAGGCTTCAGGATCAACTGTGGATAATCTGAATATTGAAAAAGTTAATTCATCCTTAATTCCATTTCCACCCCTCGCTGAGCAGCAACGGATCGCGGAGAGGATTGAGGAGATACTGAGCGTTCAGCAGGATTTACAGAACTTGCTTGAAAGCTACACCTCCGATGTCTCCGCCCTGAAATCCAAAGTCATCGACGCGGGAATACAGGGCAGACTGACCGAGCAGCTGCCAGAGGACGGAACCGCGCAGGAGCTGTTTGAACAGATTCAAGAAGAGAAAACACGTCTTGTCAAAAAAGGCAAAATCAAAAAACAAAAACCTCTGCCGCCCATCAAGCCGGAGGAGGTTCCGTTTGAGATTCCGGGAAATTGGATGTGGGTGAGGTTGGGGGATATATTTGACCATAATACGGGAAAGGCTTTGAATGCTTCAGATAAAGAAGGTTCTTTGCTCGAATATATTACAACTTCCAATGTTTATTGGGATCACTTTGAACTTAACAGTCTAAAGTCCATGTACTTTAGAGATGACGAAATAGAAAAATGTACGATCAAGAAAGGCGACCTGCTTATCTGTGAAGGTGGAGATATAGGAAGATCTGCAATATGGCCATATGAACAGGAAATGAGAATACAAAACCATTTGCATAAGCTCCGCTCATTCAAACCAGAAATAAATGTAAAATATTACTTCTACATGATGTGGTCATATAAAAATTCAGGTCTGATTAATGGACGCGGCATTGGTCTTCAAGGATTCTCGTCAAAGCGTGTACATTCATTGATAGTCCCTCTCCCGCCCCTCGCTGAGCAGCAGCGGATCGCGGAGAGGATTGAGGAGATACTCTCTGTTTTTTTCAGAAGCGTAAATCGAAGGAGAGATAATTATGACTTTACGAGTTCAAAAACGTGAAAACAGTATCGACCGTGATACTCGCGCAACTATATCAAACAGGTATCACGAAATTACCAAAGCTGTGAATCGCGAATTCCGTAGCAGCACCAGTGACACCATGTACAGCCTTTATGTCGGTTCATACGGAAGAGGAACTGCAATCGACACAAGTGATATCGATATTTTGCTTGAACTGCCTGAATCCGAATACAAACGCTATGATATGGCTCGCGGAAACGGACAGTCTCGACTAATTCAGGCTGTGAAGAATGCTGTTCTTACTCACTACCCAAGTACAAATATCCATGGGGACGGGCAAGTTGTCGTGGTGACGTTCTCCGACGGGATGAAGATAGAGTTGCTCCCGGCATTCAAAAATCAGAATTACTGGGGAACTGTTTCTTATACTTATCCAGACGCAAATATGGGTGGCAATTGGAAAAGTACAAATCCGAAGGCTGAACAGGACGCAATGCGTCAGAAAAACGCTACCTCTAACGGCTTGCTTTTTGACACTTGTAAGCAGATCCGTTATGTCAGGGATAATTATTATTCAAGCTACCATCTATCTGGAATTGTAATAGATACCTTCGTTTATGATAACATAGGATCTTGGCGATGGCTAAATGAGGGTGAGGAACATTCTCATAACCCGGAAACATATGAAGAATCATTGCTAAAGAGATTCAATAATATTACCCTCAATGGAAATATTGCTCCAAATTGGCATGCTCCCGGCAGCGGCATGACAGTTAATACCACAAACAGCATCGAAACTCTTCATAAGGTTCTAAAGAAAATGAGCGGGGATTAACAATGGATGATTATCACGAGAAGCTGCATGGTCAGATAAGAGAGGCATTTGGAAAAGTAGTTTACACTTATATGACGCATATTGAGATGGCAAATCTGCTTATAAGGAAAAATCGTTGTTTGAAAACAATACAGATTATTCTATCCTCCATTTCAACTGTGGGTTTTCTTGCTGATGTAATCACGAATCAAATTTTATTGACATGGCTTGCTGGTATCTCGGCAGCGCTTTCACTTGCCTTGAATTTATATTCTAAAGGCAGAAATCTTGCGGACGAGATACGGAGCAACACTGAAACGTCAAATGAGTTATGGAAAATTCGGGAGGACTATATAAGTCTTCTTACGGATTTTCAAGTATTGACAGATGAAGATATTCGCAAGAAACGCGATTTATTGGAAACTTCTGTTTCCGAAATCTACAATAATGCTCCGATGACAAATGGAAAAGCCTATGCTTTGGCACAAAGTGATCTGAAGAACAAAGAATACCAATTCTTCTCACCAGATGAAATAGACAATATGCTTCCGGAGCGACTTCGTATTTCGAAGTGATGTCTCCGAATATTTGTTTTACTTTTCTTCTCCCGTCATAATGAAATTCCAGTATTCCCGCCTGTGTTCCTCGATGTAGCAGACCAGCTCATAGTAGCCTTTCTCGTAGGCAAGACGCTGCACTTCGTTCAGCGAAAGCATGTTCACAGCTCCGGAATCCCGGATGCTCATGATCTGCTCTAAAATCGTATCTGTCATTTTGATTTATCCACCTTTCTCACCTGATCGCCGCCGTCGAATACGACATTGAGGCCGGAGCCGTTATCCCAACGCACCAGCAGGCTGCCGGTATCATCGACGCCGTAGACCGTGCCGCGTGTTCCCACAGGCGGCGCTTGCGGATCGTCCATTTGCAGCAGTTCCACGCAGGTGCCGTTCGGGTAGTCCCTGCGGAGCCGTTCAAGCTTATCCTGTCTGATTATTCGCATGTCGCCGCCTCCTTCTCCGGAGCGCCGTTCTTCCAGCTTGAGTTTCCGGAGCAGAATCTTCCGGGAAGCCTTGTACTCGCTTCCGATGAATCCGAGCCGGAGCAGGAAGCAGCGAAACGCGTACTTCTCGTTCGTGACTGGCCGCTCCGTGGCTGTCGCCCGTTTCAGTTCTTTGGAATGCTTGCATAGCAGTGCAATAAACTCTGTGTAGGCGCGTGTCTCATCCGGCTCCGGCACCCCCGGGAACCACGGGAATGCGATGCGGTCGTCCCGGATTTCGAAGCGCAGGTCATCAATGCCGAGTGCCTTTTTGATGAGCGTTCCCTTGGCTTCGAGGATGTTGGTCAGCGTTCCAACCGCGACCTTGTCGAGCGGAAGCTCAACCGTGAGGCCGGTTTCTGCGCTCTGTGGCGCGGCTTCCGCTTCCTCTACGTATTCATTCTCTCTTGTCATCGGCTTCCTGCAGCTCAGGCTCGAATCCTGCCGCTGCTATGGCCTCCAGAACCTTCGCGCTTTCCTCGCTGTCCGCATTGTCGTCAAATTTCACAGCGCCATTCTTGGCGACGGTGAAGCGTCTAATTTTGTAATTGCATGTCGGCATGAATTTGTATTCCGCCTTGATGCCTGTAGTCTCTGAAATGACCTGCACCAGTTCTTTGCGTTTTGCGCCCGTAACGTTGTAGTTGATTCTCATCGTGTTTACCTCCGCTCAGTTGTACTTCTTGAGGAGAAGCATGTAGGCAAGCTGGCTCGTCCTCCGGCTCGATATCCCATCCCCGGCTGTAGCTCAGCGTCACGCGCCCGCCGATGCGAAGCTCCATGATGCTGATTCTGCCGCCGTCGATTCCGTATGTTTCGGACTGCTCCGGGTAGTGCTTGACGCAATATCTGACCGAAGTTCCGTTTACCAGAAGTGTTCCCTGTTCCCACATTTGCTTACTCTCCGTTTCTGTTCTCCGAAGGCTCTGTGCCTTTCGGTAGTACATATATTGCTCTGAACGGAAGTAATAGCAAGTCATTTCTGCATGATAAATTGATAAATATTTTTGTCCTTCCGGGCTTAGAAAAAACAGCGGCTACATGAGCATCTCTGCTTGGTAGCCGCTGTTTTCAGGTCAGCCGAATGAAGGCTTCATTCGTGATATTCGATTTTCGTTTGAATCCCTAAGTGAAGCCCCCAAATAGGCGTTCCGCTTCATTTCTCCATCTTCTGAAAGAAGCTGTCGACGCTCTGGGGCTTTGCGGAAATTTTTCCGTTGGCGATGTCGTCGGCCTCCTTCATGGCGGCCTCCGTTTCCGCGTTATACCGCGGCTGCTTCATTTCAAAGGGCAGACCGCCCTCCATCAGGGATTTGCGAAAAAAGATGTTAACGGCATCGGAAACCGTGATGCCGAATTTGGCATACAGCGATTCGATGGCCTGTTTGGTTTCCGGGTCCGTGCGGATGTTGATGACCGTGCTTTTCATGAAACACATCCCTTCCCGGTTAAAATTATATCACGAACGATACACAACCACAATACATTATATGAATTTGGAGGCGATTGATACTGAATTCTCGAAAATTTTCCGCTCCGGAAAACCTCACGCAGAAGATGACGCGCGGCGGTCTTGTGGAGCAGAACCGCGCGACCGGCGAAGAGCACAGCGTCAGCCGCGGGGAACGGGATTTCGCAGCGCGCCCGAAAGAGCCGGGAAACGGGACGCCGCAGGCACGGGCCGGACCGTCCCCTCGCGCGGAAAAGCAGAATCCGGCACAGCATTTCCGGCAGCCGCCTGCGGAACCGACCCCGCAGGCGGCCGTTCCGTCCGAGAATCAGAAAGAAAGCGGCGAAACCCCCGCAGAACAGGAAGAACAGAAATCCGGCAAAATGCCGGCCCGTCCGCACGGCGCGGGCAGGCAGTATCAGTTCCACGACGACGCAGACCGGCACGCCGGGCCGTCCAAACTCCAGTTTACCCGGAGCGAAGCGCCGCCCGGCAGCGAATCCCGCAAGCTGTCGAAACTCCACCGGCGCGCCCAAAAAGTCGACGCCAGGTTCTCCGGCGCGCGGGAACATCTTCCCACCCGCCGACGTATTCGGCTGAAACACGAAGTGGATAAAGCGGGAAAGGCCCGGCGCAGGCTCCGGTTCGCAAAGGAACCGAAGCCGCGGAACGCTTCCCACCCCGTCGCTTCCCTGATGAAAGGCGCGGCGGGCGCCGCGCTCATGGCGGCGCACAGCAAAATCCGGGAGGTGGAACGGGAAAACGTCGGCGTCGAGGCGGGCCACAGGGCGGAACAGGCCGCCGAAGCGCTCGCCGCCCATGGCCTGCGGACCGTTTCCCGCCGCGTCAAATCCCGTCCCTACCGCCGGGTGAGCCGATGGAGAAGAAAGTCCGCCAGAGCAAACGCCCGCTATAATTTCCGCAAGGCGGTCGAGGAGCATCCGATCCTCGGGAGCAATCCGCTTTCCCGGCTGTTCCAGAAACGGAAAATCAAACGGCAGTACGCCAAGGCGGCGCGCGCGGGAACAAAGGGGACCGCGTCGGTTTCCGGGAAATTCAAACGTCTGCTGAAACGTCTGGCGGGACCGCGCAGGAAAATCCTCGCATGGGTCCTCGCCGTTTTGTTTGCGCTGTTTTTCTTCTTTTCCCTGCTTTCGTCCTGTTCCAATCTGCTCAGCGGCGGCTTCCATGCAATCCTCGCCACGTCCTACTCCGCCGAAGATGACGACATCAACCGGGCCGAAGCCTGCTATTCCGGCCTGGAAGCCGATTTGAAAAAGCAGATTGACGACGCGGAGTGGGACCACCCCGGCTATGACGAGTACATCTATCAGGTCGGAACCATCGGCCACGACCCGCATGAACTCATTTCCTACTTAACGGCCGTATACAATGACTTTACCTTTGAGCGGATACAGCCCGTGCTGCGGCAGCTCTTCAGCCGGCAGTACCGGCTTTCTTTTGTCCCGAAAGCGGAAACGCGGCAGCGCACCGTCACGGAAACCGACCCGCTGACAGGCAGGCAGACGACCCGGCAGGAATCGGAAACACATCGAACGCTGACCGTCGACCTCAACGCCGCAGCCTTTTCGGACGTCATCGCGGCGGACCTCGCCCGGCTGGGCGCTGCGGACCGGTATGCGGTCTACCTCCAGACACGGGGCAACCGGCAGTATTTCTCTTCGCCGTTCGCGTTCGGCTGGAATCTGTTCGCTTCCGTCGGCGCGGATGAATCCGCGCGGATCGACGTGTCCTCCGGAACGCAGGTGCTCTCGATGCTCGACGGCACCGTGACGCGGGCGGGCGGAGGAATCATCGTGCTGGAGGACGGGAACGGCCTAAAAGCCGTCTACTCCGGCTGCGGCACCGTCGGCGTCCGCGCCGGGCAGTCCGTCAAATCGGGGACCGGAATCGGCACGGCCGGCCCCGGCTTTTCGATTCTGGTGTCGCACAACGGCACCGCCCTGAACCCGATCCTGTTTATCCTCGACCCCGAAAGCGAATCCGGCGGAATCGTCGGTTCGGGGAACCTTTCCGGCAGCGTGGAAGGCAACCGCCGGCTGGTGGAACAGCTTGCCGGACGCTACGGGATGCAGGGGTACGTCAGCCTGATCCTCGCGGTGATGCAGCAGGAATCCGGCGGGCGCGGCAGCGACCCGATGCAGGCGGCCGAAGGACCGTACAACAAAAAGTACCCGCACAAGCCGGGCGGCATCGCCGACCCGGCTTATTCCATCCAGTGCGGGATTCAGCAGATCAAAGCCTCGCTCCAGGCGGCGGGATGCACTTCGCCCACCGACATGACCGCCATCGCGCTCGCTTTGCAGGGCTACAATTTCGGCTCCGGGTTCATCTCCTGGGCTAAGGCGCGCGGCGGATATTCCGAAGCGAACGCCGCCGCGTTTTCCCGCATGGAGGCCGCAAAGCTCGGCTGGTCGTCCTACGGCGACGTCCGATACGTCCCGCATGTTCTTCGCTACTACAAAACTTTCTGAAGGGGGAAATTCAGATTGAAGATTGAGAAAATCGACGCGGAGATTGCAAAGATGAAGGCGAAAATTTCCGCTTATCAGGCCCGGCTCAAGGAACTGGAACGGAAGAAAACCGAACAGGAAAATACCGAAATCGTCGGGCTGGTGCGCGGCGTGAACATGACGCCGCGGGAGCTGGCCGGGTTTATCCGGTCGCACAAGGCCGGAGACGGGCAGAAAAAGGAGGAAGCGAATCATGAAATGGAATAAGGCGCTGATTACGACGGCAATGGTGTTCGGAATAATCTGCTCTGCGACGATTCCGGCGCTGGCGGCGGGCACGGGCAGCTCCGCGCCTCCCGCCGCTTCCGGGACGATTCCGACGGACGGCACGGGGACCGTGATTGAGAACAGCACCGACACCCCGGAAAAGCGGGAATTCTTCACCATCAAGACGCCCGCCGGAAATGTGTTTTACATCGTCGTGGACAAACAGAAAACCGGCGAGAACGTGTACCTGCTCACGCCGGTGACGGAAGCCGACCTTGCGGCCCTTGCCGGTTCCAAGACGGCGAGCACCATCACGGGCGGCAGCACGGTCAGCCGGCCGGAACCGGATTCCACCGTGTCCGAAGCCCCGTCCGCCTCTTCCCGGCCGGCCGTTTCCCAGGCTTCGGAAAGCAAAACTGAAAAAGTTCCCCAGGCGCAGCAGCCGGGCAACGATACCGGGACCATCGTCCTTGTGGTGCTGGCGGTCCTGATTGTGGGCGGCGCGGGATTCTACTTCAAAATCTACAGGCCGCGCCATGAGATGGGCGGCACGGAAGACGATGCGGAGGAACCGGAAGAAAAGTCCCCGGATGCAGACGAAGGCACGCCCGATGAAGAGGAAGACGGCAAAGACGACGATTCCGACGATGAGGACGGGGAGGAATAAAGATGTATTTTACGGACAGCCCCTATGAGCGGATGATGCAGAAGCCCACCGCAGACCGGCGGCCGGAAACGGAGAGGCTCCCTCCCGGCTCCCCCTGCCGGGGGTGCAGTTTCGCGCCGGACGGCGTCTGCCTCGGAATCTGCTGGCGGAAATTTTTTGAGGACAACATGACGGCGGAAAAAGAATAAAGGAATGGCCCGGTATTTCCAAGGACCATTTTTACCTACAATCCAATCTTTTTATAATATAAGACGGATTTGAACAATCAAAGCTCTGATGGAAACATTGTTCAATTCATTTAAGCTGAGTGTTCACTAACAGCTAAAATAAAGTCTGCCATTGTCATAGCTGAGTTAACAAATAAGCGTGCATGATGTTCTGCAATATTTATTCGCTTTGCTCCTACGCCATGGGAATCACTGTCTTTATTTCTCATTTCTGCGATAGCGGAAAGGATCTTTTCAAGTCCGGAAAGCAACCCGTTGATACGCTTATCCATGTTCTTATCCTGATGCATATGGTAAAGTTGCTTGACCTGATTATAAAGTTTACTAATATCTCCGCTCTCTGACGGTGTTTCGCCTTTTTTTTCAACTACATAGCAGAACACCTCTTCCAGCAACGTTCTGGATTTGGTAATAGCGCTGTCGTAATTCCCATCGGTCACATCCTTCATTGCTCGATCTGATAATTTCACAATGTAATCGCGGTCAATCGTCTTGATAGCTGGTGCAACGACTTTCAAAGGTGCATTAATTCTCTTTATTACAAACTGCTTGCCAACTCGAACTAACTCATTACCACCAAAATACAAAATACCATTGATCTGACTGATTACGCTCTCTACTATTTTGTTATATGTAGATTCTATTACTTCAGGAGTATATCCTTTGAGTTTTTCGACAAATTGTCCCTTAGAAAACAAGAAGCACAGCAAGTCTGATTCCCGATGGTTTTCAATGCAGTACGCAAGCAAATCGTCCAGATAAGCCCATCTGCTCTGAGCACCTCCGTTCCATCCGTATGTAACAGCCAATCCGAATCTACTGGATATCTCACAGAGGACGGGGCCACTCAGATACGGCATGGAAATTTTTATTTTATCCTTAGGATCAGTCATTTCAATTTCGCCAAAATCTACATCGCCATCGAGTATTGCCAGTATGCTTTTATTTCGAAGCAATTCAAACATACTTTTTTGTTTAGGCATTTTCTCACCTCATTCAATTTATCTCCAAAGTTAGTAGTTTTTTTTAACGGAAAATGGTACGCCTTAGCTGGCAAAGAGAAGATAGCTGAATGAGTAGTTAGATTTTTCCTTGTTCCATGACACCGTACTCCACCAGGATATTCTCCTTTGCCGAAACCGGCGAAACAACGCCGGTCACAACATATTGATACCTTTGCGGCCGTTCATCCGCCCGAACCGGCTCCGGAGCATAGGCATACACATCGCAGCCGGAATAGTCCGGATTCCCGGACAGATCGTCCTTCACCGCCCGGATGATGGCGTCCGCGGCCGCATGAATAGTTTCTCCATATTCGACGCCGACCAGCTCATGCTGATTCAAATCCCGGTCAGCCTGTTTTGGCGCGCGGTAAATCAAATATTTTTTCATGTCCTGCCCTTTTCATGTTTCAGGCTGACTGCCGCCGGCAGCCGGCTTTTTCTTATTCCCATTTTACTCCCATGCCCGTTTCAAAACAAGCGATAGTAAGGAGGTTTATCCCAAATGAAATTAGTGATTGCAGAGAAGCCGAGCGTCGCGCAGTCCATCGCCAAAGTGCTCGGAGCTGCCGGCCGTGAAAACGGCTGCCTTGTCGGGAACGGTTCTATCGTGTCCTGGTGCTTCGGGCACCTGGTCGAGCTCGCCTCCGCCGACGCTTACGACCCCAAGTACAAGCGCTGGAATACCAAAGACCTGCCGATTGTGCCGGAAAACTGGGAGTACACCGTGCCGCCCGGCAAGGCGAAGCAGCTGAAAATCCTCTCCGGCCTCATGGCGGACAAACGGGTGGACAGCCTTGTCTGCGCCACCGACGCCGGGCGCGAGGGCGAGCTGATCTTCCGGCTCGTCACCGAACACTGCGGCTGCAAAAAGCCGGTTCAGCGGCTCTGGATTTCCTCGATGGAGGACAGCGCAATCCGCGAAGGTTTCCGGAATCTCAAAAGCGATTCCGAGTATGACCGGCTGTACGACGCGGCCCTGTGCCGGGCGCGGGCCGACTGGATCGTCGGCATCAACGCGACGCGGCTGTTTTCCGTGCTTTACCGCACCACCCTTAACGTGGGCCGCGTCCAGAGCCCGACGCTCGCCATGCTGGTTCAGCGCGAAGCCGAAATTGCGGCTTTTCGGAAAACGCCCTTCTACACCGTCGAACTGAACTGCGGAAATTTCACGGCCACCGGCGATCGGATGCCGGAAAAACAGGCCGCCGAAGCAATCCGCATGGCCTGTGACGGAAAGGCGGCCTCCGTCAAGGCTGTAATCCGGCAGGAAAAAAGCGCACAGCCGCCGAAGCTCTATGACCTGACGACCCTCCAGCGCGACGCCAACCGGATTCTGGGCTATACGGCCCAGCAGACGCTGGACTATACCCAGAGCCTCTATGAAAAGAAGCTCGTCACCTACCCCCGCACCGACAGCAAATACCTGACCGACGACATGCGGGACACCGTGCCGGGCCTTGTCAAGACCGTTTCCGCCGTGTTCCTTTCTGCGGAAAATCCGCCCGTCCATGCGGAGCGTGTCATCGACAGCAGCAAGGTTTCCGACCATCACGCGATCATTCCGACGCGGACGTTTGACGGCGCCAGTCTTTCCGGCCTGCCGACCGGCGAAACGAGCATCCTCACCCTGATTGCCGCGCGGCTGCTCTGCGCCGTGGGAAATCCGTGCGTCACCGCCGAAACGACCGTGACGCTGGACTGCGGCGGCCATGCGTTCACGGCCAAAGGCAAAACCGTTACGGATTCCGGCTGGAAAGGAACCGGGCGGCGGTTCCTCGACGCGCTGAAGCGAAAGCCGGAAGATAAGCCGGAAGAGGCCGTGCTGCCGGGGCTTGCCGAAGGCCGGACTGTTGCAAACGTCCGGGCTTCCGTAAAGGAAGGGTTTACTTCGCCGCCGAAACATTTCACGGAGGACACGCTCCTTTCCGCGATGGAGAACGCAGGCGCGGAGGAATTTGCGGAGATTCCAGACGCGGGAAACGGGGTCCCCGTGCAAGCCCAGCGGAGCGGGTTGCGTGGGAAAAAGGAGGGACAACGAGATGGCCGCAAGGCAGAGACAGCGGAATACAGTTTGTCCCGACGCGGGCTGGGCACCCCGGCAACCCGTGCGGGCATCATCGAGAAGATCGTCAAAACGGGTTTCGTGGAACGAAAAGGCAGACAGCTCCTGCCGACCAAAAAGGGCGTCAGCCTCATCGGCGTCCTGCCGGAAACAATTAAATCCCCGGCCCTCACCGCCGAATGGGAAGCAAAGCTCCAACAGGTGGAGCGCGGGGACCTTCCCGCTTCCGCTTTCATGGATGGCATCAGAAAACTGACGGAGGACCTCATCAAAGGCGCTTCCGCACCGAAAGCGGGGCAGAATCCGTTCCGTTCGGACCGGGAAGTGGTCGGCGTCTGCCCGCGCTGCGGCAGGCCGGTCTACGAAGGCAAAAAGAGCTTTTACTGCTCCGGATACAGGGAATCCCCGCCGTGCGGTTTCGCCCTGTGGAAGGACGACCGATTCTTTACCTCGAAGAAAAAGGCGCTGACAAAGAAAATTGCCGCCGCCCTGCTCAAAGAAGGGCGGGTGGATATGTCCGGCCTCTATTCCCGGAAAACCGGCAAGACTTACGACGCGACGGCGGTTTTGGAAGATACCGGGGAGCGCGTGAATTTCAGGCTGGAATTTTAGTAAGGTAATATTGAAATAGCAAAAAAGGATGTTATACTTTGAATATGAAAAAGAAGGTGAGTATTTATGAAAGGTTCAGCTAAGGAATGTATCGAATGGTTACAAGAAAAAGATCTATACGCTTCTTTTATCGCCATTGCGAAAAGTAGCACAACTATGGAGTTTAATTCTGTTTGGCCTACACCATTGATGTGGGAAGAAGCATATGCTTTTTTAAAAAGTGCAGAACCAAATATATGTAAATCAATAATTGATCAAAAAATTAAGTTATTATTATATTACGGTTTCCTTGTCTACGATGGTATTGATGCTCCACATGTTCATAATGTTAAGTACAACAGTAATGATGGGATTCTTGATCAAATACATGACAAATTTATTTTTGATTATGAGCAGAATCATCCTATATGTAATACTACTTTGATTCGTTTATCCAAGGACGCAGAAGCTGATATATCTGGTTGTTTTATTTACAGCCAGATTTTAGACGAAGAAGCAGATGAAAAAGCTAAAAAATCCATAGAAAAAGCATTTTCACCTATAGAAAAATCTTATAAGAAATATGTTGATAAAAGCAAGTCCGAACTGGAAAAGAAGATTAATAATATTGAAGATAGCACGGTTAAAAGCATAGAGATTATTTCAATTTTTTCTGCTATTATTACGCTATTACTTACCAACATTATTGGTGTAATTAATCTAAGTAAATTTGGAATCAAATCTCTTTTGTTGGTAAATATGTCAGTTGTAATATCGATTTTTTTCCTACTATTGTTTACCCGCTTATTAATTAGAGAAAGAGAAAAAAAGCATTCACTCGCGATAGCAATTGGATTGGTAGCACTATTTATTATAATGTTTTTAGTGCTCATACATTTTGTGGCATAAGATATAGAATATACTCAGATCAACGACCAAACAGATTAACCCCTGTTTGGTCGTTTTTATTTGTCTTGAAAGGAGTACAACATCAATGGCTGAAAACAGCAAAAACAAGGAACGGCTGAAAGAAATCACCGACAGCATCGAACAGGGAATCAAGGACTTATTTCAGAGCGACCAATACGCACAGTACCTGCGCACCATGTCCCGGTTCCATCATTATTCCGTCAACAACACCGTGCTCATTTACATGCAGAAGCCCGACGCCACCCTCGTCGCCGGGTTCAACAAATGGCGCGGCCAGTTCGGCCGGAACGTCATGCGGGGCGAAAAGGGCATCAAAATCATCGCGCCCACGCCGTTCAAAAAGAAAATCGAGGAAGAAAAACTCGACCCGGAAACCAAAACCCCCGTGCTGGACGCGGACGGCAAGGTCGTCATGGAGGAAAAGGAAATCAGAATCCCCCGGTACAAGGTGGTGTCCGTGTTCGACGTGTCGCAGACCGAGGGGAAGCCGCTGCCCCAGCTTGCAAAAAATCTCACCGGCGACGTAAAACAGTACGAGATTTTTCTGGAGGCGCTGCGGCGTTCCTCCCCCGTCCCGCTTGCCTTTGAGGCGATGAATCCGAACACGGACGGCTATTTCAGCCAAAAAGATCAGCGCATCGCCATCCGAAAGGGCATGAGCGAGGTGCAGACCGTTTCCGCCGCCGTCCATGAAATCACCCACGCCAAGCTGCATAACTACGAGCAGTCCCGGCTTGCCGCCGCCCGGGGCGACGAAACCGCCGAGCCGCCCAAACCGAAGAACCGGCACACCGAGGAAGTGGAGGCCGAGAGCGTTTCCTATGCCGTCTGCCAGTATTACGGCATCCAGACCGGCGAAAACAGCTTCGGGTATATCGCTTCGTGGAGCAGAAATAAGGAACTGCCGGAACTGAAGGCAAGCCTCGAAACCATCAACAGGACGGCATCCGGTCTGATTTCCGACATTGACCGCAACTTTGCCGAAATCGTTAAGGAACGCGGCATCGACCTCAGTCAGCCGGAACAGGCCGCAGAGCAAGCCGCCCCGCCGAAAGCGGCGGCCATGCTGCCGGACGAGCCGGAACAGGCGCTCGACGAATACCCCATGCCGGATTCCAAATTGACCGTGGCAGACCTGGAAGCCTGCGGGTATCTGGACGGCGACCTGCTTCCCCTTTCCAAAGACCGGGCGAGAGAACTTTTTGAACAGGACCTCACCGTTTACAAAATCGAGGACGGCGGCAGTGCGGGCATGGTGCTCGACACGGACGAAATTCAGGCCCATAGCGGCCTGTTCGCCGTGAGCCGAGAGGAATGGGAGGGCAGCCGGGATTTTGCTGCCGCTCTGGAGAACCGGATGAAGCATCAGGAACAGCGGGAAGCCGCCTTTCTGAAAACCTCGCAGGACGCTTTCGCGCTCTATCAGCTGAAGGACGGCGACGAATTGCGGGACATCCGTTATGAGCCGATAAGCTGGCTGGAATCCAGAGGCATTCCCGTAAACCGCAGCAACTACGACCTTGTCTACACCGCGCCGCTCACCGGCCAGGGCAGCACCGAAGAAAGGCTGAATGCCCTGTGGCAGCGGTTCAATAACGACCTCCCTCCCGACTATCGAAGGCCGAGCCTGTCGGTCAGCGACATCGTTGCCTTGAAGCAGAACGGCGTTGTATCCTGTCACTATGCGGACAGCTTCGGTTTCAAGGAGCTTTCGTCCTTCCTGCCGCCGGAAAACCATCTGAAAAACGCGGAAATGGCGACGGAGGATGATTACGACATGATCGACGGCATCATCGACAACGGGAAAAATCCCACCGTCGCGGAGCTGGAGCAGCAGGCCAAATACGGCCAGCCGGTTTCTCTGATGGAACTTGCCGAGGCGTCGCGGCGGGAACACGACGAAAAGAAAAAGTCCGTTGTGGAGCAGCTCAGAAACCAGCCGGTCAGCCGGGAACACAAAAAAGCAGCGCCCGACCGGGGCGCGGAAATGGAGCGGTGAAATGTTTACGAACGACGAAATCAACCTGATGTGCATTTACGATACCGGGACGCGGGAGGGCCTGATTGCCGAGCTGACAAAGATGCGCGGTTATCTCGGCGCGGACGAGACGGAGCTTCTGGCCCTGACGGATTCCGCGCTGGAGAAGCTCCGGCACATGAGCGACGAGGAATACGCCGCACTCGACTTGTTCCCGGATTTCGATTGAAATGCTGAATGGAAATTTGATTATTGGTACTGATTAAAGTCTTACACGAATTTTTGGAAAAGGCCGCAACCAATTCATTTTTTTCCGGTCTATAATAAGTGAAAGCCTTCACCATCAAGGAAGGAGGGAGAACTATGGATGACGCCCAAATTATTCAGCTATATTTTGAGCGTTCCGAAGATGCGATTGAGAAGACCAAGATAAAATATGGAGATTTCTGCTTTCACATCGCTAACAATATCCTAAAGAGTAAAGAAGATGCCGAGGAATGTGAAAACGATGCATATTTGAAGTTATGGAATGCCATCCCTCCTCAAAGGCCAAACGTACTAAAATCCTATCTCGGAAAAATTGTTCGCAATCTTGCCTTGCGGCGATATGAATATTATTCAGCCCAAAAAAGAAACGTCGAACTGGAAATTGCCTTTTCTGAACTTGAAGAATGTATTGTTGGATTAAAAAGTGTAGAAGGACAATTTGACGTCGGTGATCTTGAAAAATCAGTTAACCGTTTTCTCCATACGATTGATCGTGAGCCGCGAATTATATTTGTTAGACGATATTGGTACGCTGATTCAATGAAAGAGATTGCGGCTCGCTTTAGAATCAGCGAAAGTAAAGTTAAATCTTCTCTCTTTAGAACAAGGAATAAATTGAGAATCTATTTGCAGAAAGAAGGTTTTATGGGATGACAGGGAAAGATCTATATGATGCCATGAATAGTATCGAAGACAATTTCATACGGGAAGCCGATGAAGCTGTCCCCCTCAAAAAAGGAGTTTTCAATCTCAACCGAAAACGTTTCACAGGGATTGCTGCATGTATTGTGCTTGTTGTATGCGCATTTGTAATCATGACCAAATTTCTTCCTAATTTAACGTCAAGCAAAGAGCCACATCAGGGAGAAGCCGCAACTGCCATTCAGAATGACTATGTTAAAATCTACTATCTTGAAAACGGCACAACTAAAATAAAAGAAGAATCAGTGAAATTAGATTATACCCCACAGAAAATTTTTCAAGAGTGGAAGAAGCTGAATAGCATCCCCAATAACGTCAACTTAGTGGATTATAAAATTGAATCGAATGGATATGAAAAGGCTGGGAGTAGCGGTACAACTGGATACGTTGTTGGAGATGTTTTTACCTTAAATGTAACGTTATCGGACGAATTCATGACTTGTCTCAACCAAAATAATCGCACGGCTTTGATAGAATCTCTCGAAAAAACGCTAAGTTATCAAAAAATTAATTTTAAGTCAATCAATATCATCGTTGGTGGGCAAAAGGTCAATAATTAATGTACAGCTAAAAGATTGCACTTACTTCGCCATATGTGAAACATTATGATGGTTTCTGCTTTTCTTTCAATGGAGCAGCCTTCGGGCTGTTCTTTTTTCGTCCAAAACCGAGAAAGGAGTTGGATTGTATGCCGACGAAACTGCAAGCCTGCGAGCAGATTGCGGGAAAAACCGCAAAGCAGATCACCGCCAGCCACGAAAGCTGGACGGATTTTATGAAAACCGCCGCCCGGCTCTACAAATACCCGTACCACGAGCAGCTCAAGATTTACGCCAAGCGGCCCGAAGCGACGGCCTGCGCGGACGAAACGGAGCTTCTGACGCTGACGGATTCCGTGCTGGGAAAGCTCCGGGGCATGAGCGACGAGGAGTATGCCGCGCTCGACCTGTTGCCGGATTTTGACGCAGAAGCTGAATAGAGTCCTTACGCGAAAGCTGGATACTTGTTTGTTGCAAAGTCCACCTTGTATAAATATTTATGGGTCCATTTGATATATCTACGCCGATCTGCTATATTTAATCGGGAGGTGAGTCCTTTTGCTTTGTCATATGCTGATTCGTATGAACGTTTCCCCTCTGTACAAGATCTGATGTCTGGGCGAATTGTACAGAGGAAAGACTAACTATCGCCCGCATTGGATTTTGTACTTATAGATACTTTATATCTATGAGGAGAATTCCAATGAAAAACAATAACTTTTTTACATTTATCTTATTCTGGGCAACGCAATCCGTTTCACAGATGGGCAGTGCCATGTCCAGTTATGCCTTTACGATATGGGCATATAACCGGACGCACACCGCAATGTCGGTTTCCCTTCTCACGTTCTGCTATTATGTACCCTACGTGACAGCAAGTCTTTTTGCCGGTCCGGTGGTTGACAGGCATGGGAAAAAGAGGATTATGCTTCTGTCGAATTCTGTGGCGGCGTGCTGCACCCTGTTTGCATTTTTCCTATGGCAATCCGGCAATCTGCTGCTGTGGCATATTTACGTTATCAATGCCGTAATCGGTACGATGAACGCTTTTCAGGCCCCCGCTGAATCGGTGACAATCGGGTTATTGGTTCCTTTGAGCCAACAATCCAAGGCCAGTGGAATGGACTCATTCTCGGAAAATCTGGTATCTGTTGTTTCACCCGTTCTTGCCGTTGCGGTCTATGAGGCGGTTGGCCTTGGCACCGTATTTTTGGTGGACTTCGCATCTTTCCTATTTGCGTCATCGGTATTGCTGTTATATATTAGCTTACCGGATCACAAATCGCAATCGAAACACCATATCCGGATTTCACCGTTTTCCGGTATAAAAGACGGGTTCCATTTTCTGCGGCGGAACGAGGTTCTTTGGTATCTCATTATAACCATGGCTGCTATGAACTTTTTCTCACGTATGACCTATGAGAATATTCTTTCTCCTATGTTGCTTGCGAGAAGCAATAACAATGCTTCGGTTCTCAGTATCGTCAACGCGATATTGGGAGCTGGAGGGATCGTTGGCGGGTTAATCGTGACTTTTGATAAGAAAACACGAGATCCGGTAAAAATGGTATATTGGAGCGCCGCTATCTCCTTCCTCTGCGGCGATTTGCTGATGGGAATCGGCCGGAATGTTTTTGTCTGGTGCGCGGCCGGAATGGCGGCCAGTGCTCCGATACCTTTTATCATGGCGGGGCAGCGTATTTTGCTGTATCACAATGTTCCTTCGGGAATGCAAGGTCGGATTTTTTCGGTGCGTAACGCGATTCAGTTCAGTACAATTCCAATCGGTATTCTGCTCGGCGGATTTCTGGCGGATCATATTTTTGAGCCGTTGATGCACTCGAATGCTTCCATGGTGCATATGTTGCACTTAATGGTGGGAACGGGCGACGGCAGCGGTATGGCGGTAATGTTCCTTTGTACAGGAACACTCGGCGCTGTATTTTGCATTTCGGCATACACAAAATTGAAGCGGAGAAATCACAAAGACAACTAATTGTTAAGGCAATGCTGGTTTTAGAGGACAGCCTTCGGGCTGTTCTTTTTTTGTCCCAAAAACCGAAAGAAGGATTTTTACTATGCCAAGTAATGTGCAGGCTCTGGCGCAAATGGCCGATCACACTGCGACGCAGATCACCGCCAGTCATGAAAGCTGGACGGATTTTCTGAAAACCGCCGCCCGGCTCTACAAATACCCGTACCACGAGCAGCTAATGATTTACGCCCAGCGGCCCGAAGCGACGGCCTGCGCGGACGAAACGGAGCTTCTGGCCCTGACGGATTCCGCGCTGGAGAAGCTCCGGCGCATGAGCGATGAGGAATATGCCAAGCTGGACCTGTTCCCGGATTTCGAGGATGAAAGCTGAATAAATGCTTCCTCTTATGTGCTATACTGAATCAGAATTATCAAAAGCTCTTGACTGTTCCCCTGGGGACTGGTGTACTGTGGGCGCAGGAGGTAAGACAAATGCGAATTAATGAGGTTTGCTCGCAAATCGGCACAACAAAAAAGGCAATCAATTGGTATGAAAAGCAGGGGCTAATCCATGTACAGGCCGATGGAAACGGCTACCGCAATTTCAGTGATGCCGATGTCGCAAGAATCAGGGAAATCCATCTGCTGCGCCTTTTGGACCTATCGGCCAAGGACATCAAAGCGATACTGGACAGCAAGGATAAACAGGGAATTTTGCGCGTCATCCGCATCCGCAAACAGGCGGAAGCCGTAGAAGCGAAGGAACGCCTCGCCATTCTGGATAAGCTGATTGCCAATTACGATTTAACGGTGTTGGATTCCCCGGAGGCTTCGCATCTTACCGGCCCTGTGGAAGAAAAATTGATCCTGGCGTTTCCCGGATTTTGGGGCGAATACCTTGTCAGGCATTTCGGTCCTTACCTGCAAGAAACGATTAAAACTCCGCAGCAGGCGGAAGCGTATGAGTGCATGGTGCGGTGGCTGGACAACGTGGAAGTGAAGTTGCCGCTATCGCTGCGGCTTTTGCAACACCGTTTCAAAAATTCCATTCCTGCACAAGCCATTGATCCCGAGCAGGGAATCAGTAAAATCGTGAATGGCAATGAGAAAGAAATGAAGCAGTTTATTGAAACCGTTCGCTGCCAGCAGAAGCAACAGAGGAAATGGCACGTCCGGTTCAATCCAATCGTCGTTTATGTTCGGCATAACAATCGAGTGATGCGTGTACGCTTGACAAAAGCGGGGTATTACGACACGTTTATTCCGGCATTACGCCGTCTAAGCCCGGCCTATGATGCCTATTGCTCCAGACTGGAAAAGCTGGATAAACTAATTGCGACATAATTTCCTTCCATCTTGTGATGTAAGTTCATGTATGTGCGGTATAATGATGGCAACGAAAAACGAATCTCGAATGATGAAGGAGGCTGTTTTATAGTGGGATGGTTAAACGAGGGAAGCCTGATTCTTGGACTGATTGCATGGATCCTGCCTGCTGTCAATCTTGCCCGGCACAATAAAATCAGTTGCAAAAGATACGCCGCCTTTACCGTAACAAGCCTCAGTGCCTGCGCCGTTTCCCTGTGTTTCCAGCTTTTCTACAACGATCACCTGGTAAAAATAGAAGATTGGTCGGCGCTTCTGGACACTTCCCATGCAGTCGCCCTGGTTTCCGCCCTGCTTCTTGTGGTGACAATGATTCTCAACGTAAGCGCATTGTTCGTTTACTTTAGAAAGGAATCCTGAAACACCATGAGCAAGTACAATGCCTTATGGGAATACATTCAGAAAAACGGCAGTCCGTCCATAAAGCTGTCTTTCAATGAAATCCATGATATTGCGGGGATTGAGATAGACCATTCTTTTCTGAGATACAAAAAAGAATTGACTCAGTACGGGTATCAGGTCGGAAAAATCTCTCTGAAAGAACAGACCGTGTTTTTCAATAAAATCGGATAAGATGACAAACTTCAACATTTAGGGCAGCCTTCGGGCTGTTCTTTTTTTACCCAAACCCGAGAAAGGAGTTGGATTGTATGCCGACGAAACTGCAAGCCTGCGAGCAGATTGCGGAGAAAACCGCAAAGCAGATCACCGCCAGCCACGAAAGCTGGACGGATTTTCTGAAAACCGCCGCCCGGCTCTACAAATACCCGTACCACGAGCAGCTCATGATTTACGCCCAGCGGCCCGAAGCGACGGCCTGCGCGGAATACGGCCTCTGGAATGAGAGGATGCGCCGGTGGGTCAAGCGCGGCTCGCGCGGCATCGCCCTGATTGACAATACCGGCGGCCGCCCCCGCCTGCGCTATGTGTTCGACGTCGCGGACACCGGGGGAAATGAGCAGTCCCGCCGCCCGTTCCTGTGGGAACTCAAGCCGGAGCACGAAGCGCCGGTATCGAAGGCCCTTGCGGACGCCTTCGGCGTCCCCGCAAAAGAAAACCTCAGCGACCAGCTTCAGGACATCGCCGCCCGGCTCGCGGCGGAATACGCCCATGACAATCTCCACGAAATCCTTTACACCGTTGACGGCAGTTTTTTAGAGGGCTATGATGAGTTCAACGTGGAAACGGCGTTCAGGGAAGCGGCAACCGTCAGCGTTTCGTACATGCTGCTTTCCCGCTGCGGAATGAACCCGGACGAATATTTCGAACATGAGGATTTCCTGAGCGTTTTCGATTTCAATACCCCGGACACCGTGGCCGCCCTCGGTACGGCGGTCAGCGAAGCAAGCGAGCGGGTGCTGCGGGAAATCGAAGTCACCGTCAAAAACTACGAGCGCGAGCATCTCGCGGAAAGGAGCATTTCCCATGAAGAACGGCCTGACCTACACGAAGAACGGGGATTACCTGATTCCCGACCTGACGCTGAAGCAGCCGGAACAGCCCATCGGGAAGTACGGGCGGATGCGGAGAGAGTACCTGAAGGAACACCGCCCGATTCTCTACAACAGCCTGACGCTGAGCGGGAAGCTGTATCCGCACCTGCTGGAGATCGACCGGACGGCGAACGAGCGGCTGGAGCGGATGATGCCGGAGCTGATGAAGTCGGCAGGCGTGACGGAAAGCCTGAAGGCGTCCGATCCCATGAAGTGGGTGGGCCTGATGAACGACCTGAAAGCCCAGGCCGAGGAAATAATCCGGACGGAACTGATCTACAGCTGAGTTTTTTCCCATCGGAACAGGAACAGGTCCAGCGCATCGACGAAGCGGAGAGCGAAAAGCCCTCCGCTTTTTCCATGCCCGCCGCGCCTGAGCTGAGCGGTCAGCCCATTTCCCGCACGGGTGACACGATCACCATCGGAAATGGCGATGCTTCTCGTGAAGTGGACGTGTCGCTCTCCGACGAACAGTGGGCGGCGCTTCAACAGGCGGTTCCGGAAATCGCCACCCCGCCCTACCAGGTGGGCGACATGGTCTATCTGGACGACAAACCCTTTCAAATCACCGGGATTGGCACTTCCGACGTTCAGCTCCGCGATCCCGCCCTTACTTATCCGATTTTCCGGGCCGAAAGCCGGGAGAACTTTGAACGCCTGCTGCGCCGGGATTCCCGAAACGGCCCGATGACCGACTTTCTGGCGACGAATTTGGAACACGTGGACGCCGACCTGCGCGAAGCCCTGACCTCCGGCCTGCTGGGGCAGGAGGACAAACAGACCCTCGCGGGGCTGTTCCACAGCAGGGAAGGCAACGCCCGTGTGGCCCGGTGGCTTTCCGAAACCTGTGCCGGAACCGCGGAAACGATGGAGCTGATTACCGGCGAGACGGCAGACTTTTTTGCCGACACAAAGGGCTTCGAGGTCGAGATTCACGACAAATACAACAGCAGGCGGTCCGCTTCCTGGGAAAGAATCGCCCCCATTCTCCGCGCCCTGTATCAGCGGGAGCTGGACGGCTTTTCCCATGAGCCCGTCCTGCGGGAACCGGTTGTTCCTTCCGCCGAAGTCAAGCCGCCGGAACCGGCCGCGCAGCCGTCCGGCAGTCCGCGCCCGGAAAACGGCGCGCCTGCCCCTGAAGAAACCGCCGTAGAAAAGCCTGTTCCCGCACAGCCGAAGCCGCGGAATTTCCGCATCACCGACGACAATCTCGGCGTCGGCGGCGCGAAAACCAAATACGCCTACAATATCGCGGCCATCCGGACCTTAAAAACCATTGAGGCCGAGGGCCGCGCGGCGACGCCGAAGGAACAGGAAACCCTCTCCCGGTACGTCGGCTGGGGCGGCCTGCCGCAGGCGTTCGACAAGGACAACGCCGACTGGAAGAAGGAATACTCCGAACTCAAAGACGCCCTGACCGACAGGGAATATGAATCCGCGCGGGCCTCCACCCTGAACGCCCACTACACCAGCCCTACGGTAATCCGGGCTATCTATGAGGCCGTGAAAAATCTCGGCTTTCAAACCGGCAATATTCTGGAACCGGCCTGCGGCGTCGGCAACTTCTTCGGCCTGCTGCCGGAGAGCATGGCGGCAAGCAGGCTCTACGGCGTGGAGCTGGATAGCATCACGGGCCGAATCGCCAAGCAGCTTTATCCAAACGCGGACATCACCGTCGCGGGCTTTGAAACCACCGACCGGCGGGACTTTTTCGACCTCGCCGTGGGCAACGTGCCGTTTGGAAACTACAAGGTGCCCGACCGGGCCTACGACAAGCTCGGATTCCCGATTCACGATTACTTCTTTGCCAAAACCCTCGACCAGGTGCGGCCGGGCGGCGTAATCGCGTTCGTGACCAGCCATTACACGATGGACAAACGGTCGCCCGACGTGCGGCGCTACCTCGCCCAGCGGGCCGATCTGCTGGGGGCCATCCGGCTCCCGAGCAACGCTTTCAAGGCCAATGCCGGGACGGAAGTCACCACCGACATCGTTTTTCTCCAGAAGCGCGACCGGCCCATTATGGGGCCCCCGACGAATCAAAGATTCGTTGGGGAAAGGAGGAGCGACGGAATGAGCGAGCTTTCGGATTCATCCGGAAGCGAACGATACGGAGTCCGCGACGACGCCGAACCTGACTGGGTGCATCTCGGCCAGACCGAGGACGGAATTCCCGTCAACAGCTACTTTGCCGACCACCCTGAGATGGTGCTCGGGACCGTCAAATGGGACGACCGCATGTACGGCGACAAAATGGAAACGGCCTGCGAAGCGTTCCCCGGCGCCGACCTCTCCGCACAGCTCCACGAGGCAGTTTCCCATATTCAGGGACAGATCACCGAGCCGGAGCAGGACGAACTGCGCGAAGCGCAGAGCGGGTCCGGCGGCACGCTGGCGGCCGATCCGAACGTCAAAAATTATTCCTATACGGTCTTTGACGGCGAGGTGTACTACCGGGAAAACAGCCGCATGGTGAAGCCCGACCTGAGCGATACCGCCAAAGCCCGCGTCAAGGGTATGGTGGAGCTGCGGGACTGCGTTCAGAAACTCATCGATCTCCAGTTGGATGAATCCACAACAGACGCGGCAATCCGGCAGACACAAGCCGAACTGAATACCCTGTATGACGCCTTCACCGCAAAATACGGCCTTATCAGCTCGCGCGGAAACAGCCTCGCGTTTTCGGAGGATTCCTCGTACTATCTTCTCTGCTCGCTCGAAGTTCTGGACGAGGACGGCAAGCTGGAGCGCAAGGCCGACATGTTCACCCGGCGCACCATCCGGCAGCACAAAATTGTGACCTCCGTGGACACCGCGTCGGAGGCCCTCGCGCTCTCCATCGCGGAAAAGGCGCGGGTGGACATGGATTACATGGCTTCGCTCACCGGCAGGACGCCGGACGAACTGGCCGGCGAGCTGAAAGGCGTCATCTTCCGCGACCTGGGCGAACAGGACCCGGCGAGCGTCCCGAAAGCCTTTTATAATCTGGAGAAAATTCCGTTCGTCACCGCGGACGAATACCTTTCCGGCAACGTGCGCCGCAAGCTGCGGCTGGCGAAAGCCCTCGCGGAAATGCGGCCGGACCTCGCGGAGAAAATCGCTCCCAACATCGAGGCGCTGGAAGCCGCCCAGCCGAAGGACCTCGACGCCTCCGAAATCGAAGTGCGCCTCGGAGCAACCTGGATCGGCAGAGAATCTATCCAGCAGTTCATGGAGGAGTTGCTGGAGCCGCCGTACAACGTGCGGGACGGAATCCGGGTGAATTACTCGGAGTTCACCGCCGAATGGAATATCTCCGGCAAGAACAGCGTCGGGTACAACAACGTGGCCGCCCATGTGACCTACGGCACCGAGCGCGCCAGCGCCTACCGGATTCTCGAAGATTCCCTCAACCTGCGGGACGTGCGGATCTACGACACCGTCGAAGACGCGGACGGCAAAGAGCGCCGCGTCCTCAACAGCAGGGAAACCACCCTCGCCCAGCAGAAACAGCAGGCCGTCAAGGACGCTTTCCGGGAGTGGATCTGGAAGGACCCGGAGCGCCGCCAGGCCCTCACGAAAAAGTACAACGAGCTGTTCAACTCTTTCCGCCCCCGCGAATACGACGGGCGGTATCTGACGTTCCCCGGCATGAACCCGGAGATTACCCTGCGGGACCACCAGCTGAACGCCGTCGCCCACCAGCTCTACGGCGGGAACACCCTGCTCGCGCATGAGGTGGGCGCGGGCAAGACCTTTGAGATGGCCGCCGCCGCGATGGAGGCGAAGCGCCTGGGCCTTTGCCAGAAATCCCTGTTCGTCGTGCCGAACCATCTGACGGAACAGTGGGCGTCCGAATTTCTGCGCCTCTACCCGTCGGCCAATCTTCTCGTCGCCCGGAAAAAAGACTTTGAAACGAAAAACCGCAAGAAATTCTGCGCCCGGATCGCCACCGGCGACTACGACGCGGTGATCATCGGACACAGCCAGTTTGAGAAGATTCCCATGTCGATCGAGCGTCAGGAACGACTTTTGCAGGAGCAGATCGGGGAGATCGAGGACGGGCTGGAGGAACTTAAGGACAGCCATGCGGAGCATTTTACCATCAAGCAGCTCGAACGGACGAAAAAGGGGCTGGAAGCAAAGCTGAAAAAGCTGACCGACGGCGGGCGTAAGGACGACGTGGTCACCTTCGAGCAGCTCGGCGTTGACAGACTCTATGTGGACGAAGCGCACAACTACAAGAACCTGTTTTTATACACCAAGATGCGCAACGTCGCCGGGCTGTCCACCT